>JAYSQD010000038.1:0-1316 GCA_043721835.1 Arenimonas sp.
ACGCAAGGCCGGTACATCAGCCCCGTGTTGCTGGGCCTGGGCTGGCAACGCAAGCGGCGCTGGAGTTCGCGCGGGCAGTATCACCGGTATTGGGTGCCACCTCAAATGTGTGTTTGATCTTTGGCCATTCAAGTTTCGGCAAAATCGACTTTAAATAGAAAAGGCTGCACTTAAAGAAATCACACCACCGAAAGTGATTACGGTGGGCGATGGCATCGAAAATAATCCCGCGCAAAACACACTGCTAGTCCAGTGTGCCGTTTTTCTCATGCGCAACTCCATATCAACGGTTTGCCGACTCAACGGCACGAGTCCATTTAACAATAGTCTCAACAACCCAGTCGAAGTCTTCGCGCGAATTGGAGACTGAATAAAGTTGCAGCCAAACGACTTTTGATTTCACCAATAGTTGCGTCATGCCGACCACCATTTCCGTCGGCCTAGCCTGTCGATTGCCGCTCGAAACCGAAAAATTGATTTTGGTGACTATCGTTAACAACGTTGGACTTTCGCTGACAATTACATCGGTGCCGATGCGAGGCATTCCAATGTTTATGTTTAATTTGGCCAAATCAAAATTTGATTCAATCCATCGTGCCGTTCTATCCACGTTCTTTTGAAATTCAGCCTTCTCCTGCGCTGACATGCCCGACAGCATTTGCGACTTGGTGTCTTCTTTATATTTCGCGAAACGGTCAAGGGGGATTTGGTATGGCTCTACATTTCTTGTGGCCTGAGCGTATCCATATCTTGACATTTGAAACACGCCGCCTTTGGACTCTTCCTTAATTTCTGCGGACGTCGCAAACACGGCCAGTAGTCGATCCTCTTTTATGGTTGCCAGTTCTCCAACCTGGATCATTCGTGGTGCCGTCGCAGGCAACATCGACTTTGGCGCAGGGATCGAGAGTTTTTGACCCCCAACAACTACGCTGACCGAATCCGGTGACGTTACCGCAGTGGAGAAGTCCGAAAGGACGACTGACAGTAGAATAAGGAAGACCTTAGGCAGTCGCGAATAGCGAAATGCTCGATATGCTTCTCCGCCCTTGTCAATCCAAGCAAACATTTTTACCTCCTCGAAACGGAACACTAAGCGCTAAAAACAAGCATCGTTGGCTGGAAAGCCCGTGCATATTTGCAACAAATTTCCAGCCTCGCTAGTCACCTTTGTTCACTTACCCAAATTCGGGTCGTCATACGGGTTCACGGGTTCATACAAAACATAGCACTGCGCTCGTATCAGGTTTGCAGCCCAAGGGCTTGGCGTGTCTTTGGCTTTCTTTAGCGTGCACTCGCTGCCAGAGTTAAAAGAA
>JAYSQD010000039.1:0-39188 GCA_043721835.1 Arenimonas sp.
TCTTCATACCGGACTCCCTCTTCTGTGACTGTTGATGACACCTCAGTCTGGCACATTGCGATGCCGCAAGAAGGGGGAGTCCATTCCATTGGATCCCACTGCTCTTTGGTGGTATCCACCACGCCAAACGAAGCCGTAATGCATGGTGGAAACACCGCCGCAATGCTTGGTGGAATCGCCAAGAGCGGGCGGTTCCAGCCTACGTATGCTGCCGCACAGAATTGTTTTGGCCATAGGCGAACAATCAAACCTTATCTCTTCCTTGCCGCCCGACTCGAGCTGTTGGTGTGCCCATCGGATTGCCAGTCTTGAGCCTGTTCTGCGGTTTGCGATTGCGGGTTTAATCTGATCGCTTGCCACGTTTTTATTGTTGCTACGGGTGGCCGTATGTCGAAAACCATTTTTGATGATGGAACTATCGAAACCTCGGCTGTCCCTGACGGCCTTGTCGAATTTCGGCGACAAAATGCTTTGTTAAAAACTGGAGCCTTGCAAGATGCCATTTTCAATAGTGCCAATTTCTCCAGCATCGCCACCGATGCCAAAGGCGTTATCCAGATATTCAATGTCGGTGCCGAGCGCATGCTCGGTTATTTGGCGGTGGATGTGGTGAATAAAATTACCCCGGCCGATATTTCGGACACCGAGGAATTAATTGCACGGGCGGAAGCGCTTAGCATGGAATTAAAAACACCGATTGCTCCGGGTTTTGAAGCCTTGGTATTCAAAGCCTCGCGCGGCATCGAGGATATTTACGAGCTTACCTATATTCGTCGGGACGGAACGCGATTTCCGGCCATTGTATCGGTTACCGCACTGCGTGATGTCGATGAAAATATTATCGGCTATTTGCTGATTGGTACTGACAACACCGCACGAAAACACGTGGAAGCGGCGCAAGCCTTGCTGGATCAGCGTTTGCGCGATCAGCAGTTTTACACGCGCTCATTAATCGAATCCAATATTGATGCACTGATGACGACTGATCCGCAGGGCATTATTTCGGATGTGAATCAGCAGATGATTGCACTCACCGGCCGCACCCGTGATGAATTAATCGGTGCGCCTTGCCGGGATTTTTTTACCGACCCCGCTCGTGCCGACGCCGCCATTAAACGTGTGCTGAGCGAAAACCGCGTCAGTAATTACGAGCTCACCGTGCGCGCGCAGAATGGCGAGGAAACCGTGGTGTCCTATAACGCGGCCACTTTCCATAATCGCGACCGAAAACTGCAAGGCGTATTTGCCGCAGCCCGCGATGTTACCGAGCGCAAGCGCTTTGAGTTTGCCTTGCAGGAAAAAAATATTGAACTAGAACATGCCAGTCGCATGAAGTCGGAATTTCTGGCCACCATGTCGCATGAGTTGCGCACACCATTGAATGCCATCATCGGATTTTCAGAAGCCTTGAAAGACGGTTTTATGGGGCAGATGAATATCACCCAGCAGGAATATATCGGTGACATATTTACCAGTGGCCAACATTTACTGGCATTGATCAACGACATTCTGGACTTGTCGAAAGTTGAGGCCGGCATGATGACACTCGAACTGGAAGCGGTTGATTTGGGAAGCTTGTTAACCAATAGTTTATCGATTGTTCGTGAAAAAGCCGCCGCACATCGCATACAACTTGAAATTGAAATAAGCGATGACTTGGGTTTGCCGGAATTGGATATGCGTAAGACCAAACAAATTGTCTATAACTTATTGTCGAATGCCGTGAAGTTTAGCGGCCATGGCGGTTGGGTGACCCTGCAAGCTAAGCGTGTGCCGCGAGCTTGCGTTGGTAGCTTGCCCGGTGATTGGCCGGTGCATAGTTTTGCCTTGGCCGATAACGAGTACCAGGAATTTTTCGAGATTTGTGTCAGTGACAGTGGCATTGGAATTTCAAAAAAGAATATGGCGAAATTATTCGAAGCCTTTAGCCAGATTGATAGTAGCCTGGCGCGAAAATTCGAAGGCACCGGTCTTGGTTTGGCGATGGTCAAACAATTGGCTGAACTGCATGGCGGAACCGTAGCCGTCGCCAGTGTCGAAGGCGAGGGTGCAAAATTTGCGGTGTGGTTGCCATTGCGTAGTGTGAATAAATCGGCACTCAGCACCGAGCCTGATGCGCTGGATATCGCAAAAAATAGTACAAGCGAAAACACAATGCCGCTCATGCAAAAAATGGCCAATGGAAATAAAATCTAATGGCTAAAATTCTTGTCATTGAAGACAATCCCGCCAATATGAAGCTAGCCACATTGCTACTAAGCAATGTTGGCCATAGCGTACTGTGCGCGGTCGATGCCGAGAGCGGTTTGATTATGGCGCGCATTGATCAACCCGATTTAATTTTAATGGACATCCAGCTGCCTGGCATGGATGGTTTAGCGGCGACGGCTTTGCTAAAAAAAGATCCAGCCACGCTTGCGATCCCCGTTATTGCCTTGACTGCCATGGCAATGAAAGACGATCAGGAAAAAACCCGCGTGGCTGGTTGCGATGCCTATATCGCAAAACCCTTGCGGTATCAGGAATTTTATCGAGTGATCGACCAGCACTTGTCAAAAGCGACATCAGGTATTTCTAGTGAAGCGAATTTTACTTTCCGGAAACCATCACAAGCAGCAATAGATAAAGCTGTGGTCTATAACGCCGTGCTTCATAAAGCGCATAGAATTTTGGTGGCTGAAGACAATGTGCTAAATCAAAAACTTATTTCACGGCAATTGGCCTTGCTGGGATTTGTTGCCGATGTTGTGGCCGATGGCCGCTTAGCATTCGAGCGCTGGCAATGCGGCCATTACGCATTATTGCTCAGTGATTTGCATATGCCGGAAATGAATGGTTATGAATTAACCGTAGCGATAAGAACACAAGAGCAAGGCTTGCGTCGCATACCGATTATTGCACTGACTGCGACAGCTATAAATGATGAAGCCGATCAATGTCGTGCAGCAGGTATGGATGCATATTTGATTAAGCCGTTAAAATTATCGGATTTGAAAGCCGCTCTTGAAACCTGGTTACCGGTAACGAAATCGACCAGACAGTTACATAAGACTTCGGAAATAAAAGCCGTAATTTCGCCTGTAGTAGATCAAACGGTGTTGGAAAATCTGGTCGGTTCCGACCCCTTTATCATTCGTGAGTTTCAAAATGACTTTCAGGTGTCGGCAACAAAAATAGCCACTGAACTGCGTGCAGCTTGTATCGCTGGCAATCTAATAAAAGCAAGCGAGCAAGCGCATAAATTGACCGCATCGGCGCATGCAGTGGGCGCGACAGCGCTTGGCAATTTATGCGCAAAGATAGAATTAGTGGGCAAAGAAAGGTACACGGAAAACCTGAACGTATTATTGCCGTTGTTTGAACAAGAACTGCATGCCGTCATGGTATTTCTTGACCACTTGCAGTCGGTAAATATTGATTTGCATAAAGACGAAATAAAAACTGATGAATCAAGAATCAGGATATTAGTACTCGACGATGAGACCTTTATGCATAAGCTGTTGGTGCATATGCTGGCAGGACTTGGCTATCACTCGGTGGTAACTTGCGAAAAAGGATCCGATGCGCTTAATTTAGTCGATGCCCACATTAAGACACCGAATTTAATTTTGATGGATTTAAATATGCCGGGGATGGACGGTATTGAATTCGTGCGTAAATTAGTCGAACACAATTACAAGGGCAGTCTTATTTTAGTCAGTGGTGAAGACGAACGCGTATTGCAAATGGCCGAAAAATTAGTGCAGGCACACAATATTACGATCTTAGGTCATCTGCAAAAACCGGTATCACTTGAAGGCTTGGCCGCGCTGGTAAATAAATGGCGTCCCGCTAGAACACTGCATGCAGTCAGTAAAACCTATGCTTTCGATGAATTAAAAAATGCCATCGACAATAATAGACTTATTAATTATTACCAACCCAAAGTGTTACTGGCTACCGGTGCTGTTGTAGGGGTCGAGACGCTGGTACGTTGGTTGCATCCTGTTGACGGTTTGGTATTCCCCGACTTATTTATTGGCTTGGCTGAAGACAGCGGCATGATTGATGATCTAACGCGTGTGGTGCTGACCAATGCGTTTAAGCAAACGAGTGTTTGGCAGAAAGAAGGCCTAAGCCTGCGCGTGGCGATGAATGTATCGATGGAAAATTTGATGTCGGTAAGCTTCGCTGATTTTGTCGCAGCCAGTGCAATGGCTGCCGGTGTAGCGCCTTCGGATATTTTATTGGAAGTCACCGAAAGTCGTTTAATGCTGGACCATCGCATGCCGCTCGAAGTGCTGACGCGATTGCGACTTAAGCGCTTTGGTCTTTCAATTGATGATTTTGGCACCGGGCATTCGTCATTGACGCAGTTGCACGATATTCCTTTTAACGAACTAAAAATTGATCGCAGTTTTGTGCACGGCGCCTGGCGCGATGAAACTGTACTGGCGATGTATAACGCAAGCCTTGGGCTTGGCAAGCAACTGGGAATGCAAGTAGTAGCAGAAGGCGTGGAAGATCGTGAGGACTGGGAATTTCTACGCCGTACCGGCTGTGATTTGGCACAGGGCTATTTTATTGCCCACCCCATGCTGGCAGAAGAATTGTCGGGCTGGATAGTTTCGTGGAATAAACGCTCACATGAATTGTATGGCTTGACGTAGGGTGGATCCCACCGTTCTTTGGTGGAATCCACCAAGCCCAGCGCCATCGCAACACATGTTTGAACCACCGCCGCAATGCTCGGTGGAACCGCCAAGAGTGGGCGGTTCCACCATGCCGATATCACGCATTTATTTTGATTTCATCGGCGTGCGGTGGGTAGGGTGCGGCGCGCAAAGTATCCAGCGGCAATCCGGCAAGCTTGTTGGAAAAGCCGTGGTTGATATCGCGGTGATGGGCTTCGTCGGCACGCACGACTAAAATAACATCGCGTAGTGTGGCGTCGCTGGGTAGCTTCCAATAATGTTTTGCGATGTCGGGGGCGGCGACATCGGGTGAGCGGCCTTCGTCGAGTTCCTGAAGATATAGGGTATAGCTGATGACCGCTTCTTCTTCAAAATAACCGACAACGCGGTGTGCGGTGCGGGACGAAACTAGATAAAGAAAGAAAAACCCGATAAAGAAAATCCATTGCACGAACAAGATCACCATACGTTCAAAAAACGAGGGCTTTGCAATTTCAATGAAGGTCATCAAATGCATGCGTTCGTTTTCGGCTTCTTCCATCAAGGTGCGAATCCAGCCTTCGTCATCGACCATGCGGCGTAGGCATTTAAGATGGGTAATCATGCCGCCGACCATACCCGGAACGGCGGCGACGGTTTCAAGCACAATGGCGCGATGACCGTAGCGTTTGGCAAAAAAAGTATCAGCGCAGAAACGCAGCAGTTTAGTAAAAGCGAACGCAAAGCGATCAGAAAACCCTTTGGGTGCATGATGCCGTTCGTGATAAAAATTTTGACTAGTCTGTATTTCAGTATCGCGTTTTTCTGTGCGGACGATGTTATGGATATTATCATCCGGCATTGGGCTGCTCACTGTGTTTCAAGCGCCGATATTTGAAATGGAAATTGCCGACTACCATTTCTGCTGATCTTTGTATTTTGAATGGAGCTAACGCGCCAAATAATATTGCCAACATCGTCGGCTACTATTAATGCACCGCTTTTATCCAGCGCCACACCAACCGGACGACCAAAAGCATCGCCGTCTTTACTCAAGAAACCGCTTAGTACATCGACGGGTGTGCCAACAGGTTTGCCATTTTCAAAAGCAACAAAAATAACTTTGTAACCACTATGGGGTTTGCGATTCCAAGAGCCGTGTTGACCAATAAACATGCCATTGGCAAAAGATTTCGGTAGCGATGTGCCAACCGAAGAGGCTAAGCCCAACGAAGCGGTATGCGGACCCAATGCATAATCGGGTGCAATGGCTTTCGCCACTAAATCAAGCCGCCCCGGTTGCACGCGAGTATCAACATGTTGGCCGTAATAGCTGTAAGGCCAGCCATAAAAACTGCCGTCGCGAACCGATGTCATATAGTCCGGCACCAAGTCACTGCCGAGTTCATCGCGTTCATTAACCGCTGTCCACAAGGCGCCGCTTTGTGGCTCCCATGCCAAGCCAACGGGATTGCGTAAACCCGATGCAAAAATACGATGTGATCCGGTTTTGATATCGACTTCCCAGATGGCCGCACGTTCTGCTTCTACTTCCATGCCGCGTTCAGCGACATTGCTATTAGAGCCTACCGTCACGTAAAGTTTATTGCCATCGCTGCTAGCAATAATATTTTTTGTCCAATGATGATTGATCGGACCGGCGGGAAGTGCGACAACTTTAATGCCAGTGGCGCTAATGCGGGTGTCGCCCTTTGCATAAGGAAATTTTACGACAGCGTCGGAATTGGCAATGTACAAATAATCGCCCACCAATGCCATGCCAAAGGGCGAGTTTAAATTTTCCAACAATATCGAACGCAAATTGGCAATGCCGTCGCCATCGGTGTCACGCAATAATGTAATACGGTTGGCGCTGGGAACACCGGCGCCGGCTTTTTTCATGACCACTTTCATCACGGCACCTTTAATGCCCTTGCCATCTTCTGGCTTGGGCGGTGCATTGGTTTCTGCGACTAACACGTCACCATTGGGCAATACATACAGCCAACGTGGGTGTTCCAAATCTTTTGCGAAAGCAGCAACGCGAGTACCTATTGCCGCAGTCGGCGTTACGCCCACTGGCCAGCCTTTGGCTGGCGCAATATTTAAGGTTGGAATTAATGTCTTTTGTGGGGCCGGTAGCACGGGTTTTGGGCCCGTGCCATCGGCGACCGATTGTTTCGCCATCTCACTGCAAGCAACCAGGGACAATGACATCATGCAAATAAATAATGCACTTGTCCCCCATTGTTTTTGTTGAAGGCCAGTGAGACAACGGGCAATCATATGCGACCCATTAGTACCAAAACAACCACAATCACCAGCACTAAACCCAAGCCGCCACTAGGCCCATAGCCCCAGCTTTTACTATGACCCCAGCTGGGGAGCGCGCCGACTAATGCCAAAATTAAAACAATTAAAAGTATGGTGCCTAAGCTCATGAGAATCTCCTTGAATTTTTATTGATCCTTAAAAATATTTTTCAGATATTATTAATTCTGTTTACGGTCGGTACCATCAACGCCGTCATTGCCCTGGTTACCTTGATTGCCCTGTTCACCTTGAACGCCGTCATTACCTTGAACACCTTCGCTACCCTTATTGCCTTGGTCACCTTGAATACCCTCGTTGCCTTGGTTGCCCTGAGTACCTTGGTTACCGGTATCGCCTTTTTCGCCAGCAGGGCCTTGAATAACGACAGGTGCGGGTGCTGGTGTGCTAACAGGAACTGCTACCACATCAGGTTGATCACAGGCACTTAAAGTAACAACAGCAAGTAAGATTGGAAGCAGCATTAAATTTTTCATTAGAAAACCCCTACATAAATTAACCACGGACGGTTAGCGTGAGCTTTCCGTAAAGCCAGTGAAGCGTGTCTGCTACGTCTGGTGCAAAAACACAATAAGCCGATACGTTTAATAATTCGGTGCGCTTGCGAACACAGCAGACAGGTTTATACCGACTTGGCCCAACGCAGTGGCGTCGATAACTCGGTAATATTTTCAAGCTCTGCGACTGCAACTGGTTTCTCTGCAACAACACTGTCAATTAAGGCCAGCATTCTGATCATTTTGCAATGCGATGAATCCCAGTATTCGGCAACCGTGGGGATAAATTTTAGTAAGCCAAGGTTTTTTGAATCCGGACCTTCCGGGAACCAAGGCTTGGCGAATGGGGTCCACAAGCGATCAATATAAGGACGTTCGCTAATAATTTCGCCATAGCCTGACAATGAGACATAAGTCGCCCGTGTTGAATCAATAAAATTCAAATTCATGGTATCGATTTGTTTTACTTTATTTGAGCGCGTGTCAATGAAGAACCACAGCGCGCCGCTGCTATCCAATAAAAGTGGAGACATCGGACGGCCAATCAAGGCGCCTCTATCGTTGACCGTGGTGAGCATAGTGACCGTCATATGCTGAATTAATTGGCAAAGCTGAGTGCGTGCAGGGCTGGTTTGTTTTTCGGTTTTCATAGGTTTTCGCTACCATTGATTAATTCGGAGGCTTGAAGCCCTGAACGAGGAAATTATTAATAAAATATTCCTACACAATCGGTTAGTAGTCGGTGCGCTAGCGCTCACAGAGACCATTCAACACTTGGAATTGGTAAGTTAGTAAATGGCAAATGGCGATGATTGACGAGTTCAGCTTGTTTTTTTGTCGGTTTTTATGGCGCCGCGAATGTTCATCGCTGCAAGCCCGACTTGCAGGGTCACCAGAGCCCATACTTCATCATGAATTGCCCATATGATCCAAAGCGCGTTGCTCAGCAGGAAAACCCAGAATCCAATATTACGTTTTTTCTTTTGGGTCGATGCCACCAACCATGCCGCAATAATGGTAACGACCATTGCCGGCCATTGAAGATGATCAATAAAATCCATTCCGGTATTTACCCGGCAGTAAAGCGGTCGAGCATAAATTTACCCGCAGCAGCAGAAACCGTGCTGGCAAACGTGCCCCAGGCGACGTCAATCAGCGACAAACTGATTGGCCAATTTTTCATGATCGCCAGATTGGTCAGATCATAAGTGGCATACGCGAAAAAACCAAATACCGCTGCACTTATTAATACACGGTTCCAGTCCGGCGAAACGCCATAAGGGGATACTGCGAAAAACATCAGGCCAATCGGGAAAATAAGATAAAACAAACCTGCCGCTACCAGATTGGGTTTGGCTGCCATCAAATGCCCGATACCTTCTTGATAAAGCGGCTTGGCAATGACGCCAAGCCAGAGCATATCAATGGCTAGCATCACCAAAAAAATGGCAGCATACGCAGCAAGAAATTTAGTCATGATTTTATAGCCTTGCTATTGATTGATTTCAAAGTTCGGTAGAATTATCTCAATGCGTTGCGGGATAAATCAGTCAACACATCATGGTCACCCATGCCAATCGGCTTGCTCGCAACAATCGAAGCGACCATGCCGAACATTCTCAGCATTTTGCTGCTCGGCGCATCCCAGTATTCGGCGGTATCTGCCGCGAATCTCAGCAAGGCAAGATCGGGCGAATCCGGGCCGTCGGGGAACCAGGGTTTCGCGAAGGGTGTCCACAACTGTTTTATTTTTGCGCGATCATTATGAATTTCACCGTGCCCAGATAATGAAACATAGGTTGAATCGCCTTCATTACTGAAACTTAAATTCACATTGCGAAGTTGTTCCACTTTTGCCGAACGAATGTCGGTGAAAAACCATATTGCACCGCTGCTATCCATCAGTAATGGCGACATGGGGCGAGTAACTAAGGCGCTATCTTCACCGTTGCTGGTAAGCAGGGCAATGGACATATCTTTTATCAAATCCGCCACTTTGCCCATGTCTGAATTGGTTTGGGTTTCAATTTTCATGTGTGCTCCAATAATCTTGATGAAGAAACTGGTCAGTTATTTGTCATTTAAAAGAGTGGCCCTCACGCCGTACTTAGCTACAGGGCCACCTTTTATACAAAACGAAACGCGATTAACGAAATATAAAACCTGGCTTAGCGATAAATATGCTGGCCATTATTTTCTTTCCATTCTTTTTCAAAGAATGCGGAGTCTTCGGAAGATCGAGCTTTGACGCCCATCAGAATGCCGCCTTTATCAATACCTTCCTGGTAATGTTTAACGCGCTCCTCCGGAATGCCCAAGCCAATCAATGCGCCCACTATACCGCCGGTTAAGCCACCTGCACCCAAGCCTGCCACTGCCGCAGCGGCAGGTCCTGCAATGATTAAACCCAGGCCTGGAATAGCAAGCGTTGTGCCTACCGCAGCAATGGCTGCAGCAACGGCGCCGAGGGTGCCGCCAATAGCGCTACCAATACCTGCACCTTCAGTGGCTTTATTGCCGAGCTCGGTTTCTTCACCTGTTGAAAAATGTTTCTTACGCGTTGCATCCGACATCACCAAATTGACATCGCCTTTGTCGTAGCCACGTTCGGTAACCGAGTTATAGGCGCGTTCGGCACTGTCACGGTCGTTAAACAAACCAGTGATCATGTCAACGCGGTCGGTTTTAATGTTGGGATTGTTGGAATTTAAGTTATCTTGATATTGTGTGTTCATATTAACCTCTTGATTAAACAAATAAATCTAAATAAACGATAAATTAAGAATCGTGTTTGCAATGCTTAAGTCATGCTGCAGGACAAATACTATTGTTGAATATATTTAGTGTCGGTGCGATGACGCGCATAAAAAATATTTTTATTCACGACGTTCACATCGGGAAATAATATTTTTTTAATTATTGTCGCAGGCTATTCGCGGCTGACACCGCTCCTACAAAGGCACAAGGTAGGAGGGCCTTCTAGGCCCGAAAAATCTTGCAGGACTTGTGATGCTTGTTGATGACCTGAATATTTCGTCGCCCTCGAATGATTATCTTGGGGAAACAATATTTTTAATCATTGTCGCAGGCTATTCGCGGCTGACACCGCTCCTACGCAGGTATTTGGGTAGGAGGGCCTTCTAGGCCCGAAAAATCTTGCAGGACTTGTGACGCTTGTTGATGACCTGAATATTTCGTCGCCCTCGAATGATTATCTTGGGGAAACAATATTTTTAATCATTGTCGCAGGGCATTCGCGGCTGACACCGCTCCTAGGTAAAAAGACAAATTTCTATTTTCTTTTTAAGCGATCAAAGCTGAACAACTTTTCACAGGGATGTTTTTTGCCGAGCAAGTTATCACGCAATAATTCTGCGCCTATCAAACTATAAGTTATGCCGTTTCCGCCATAGGCCATTGCAAAATGTACGTGTGAGCCATGTTGTTCGTGCGTGCCAAAAAAAGGCAGGCCATCGTCGGTTTCTGCAAAAGTGCCAGCCCAGGAAAAAGCAATTTTTAGCTGTAAGTCAGGAAATATTTCCTTGATACGTTTCGCCAGCTTTTCTGACTTTCCCGCAACGCGTGCATCGCGACGCAGCGGTATATCGAATTTGTCATCTTCGCCGCCGACTAATAAACGCTCGTCAGCGGTACGTCGCATATATAGGTAAGGCCGTGCCGATTCCCACACGAGTGTATTTTTTAATATGCCTAGTTCGCCGGGCATGGGCTCGCTGACGAAGGCATAGCTACTGCGGTTACTGGCCACGCGCTGGTCCAGCCATGTTTGGGATTCATAACCGGCGGCAAATATTAAATGTTTGCAGCGAATAATGACGCCGTCTTCGGTTTCAACACGTACACCACCGCGTAATGGTTTGAAACTGGCAAGTGCCGTACGTGCATGCACACGGCCACCGAGTTTTTCGACCCTGCCAAGCAGGCGATGGGCAAATTGGTAGGGGTCGGTTTCAGCTGCAACAGCGGTAAGTAAACCAACGGGTGCGTCAATACCAAAGCGCTCACCTAATGTTTTACGATCCAAAATGTCCAGCTTGAAACCATGGGCTTTACGTAATTCACCTTCGCTTTCAACTTGATTTTTATGATACCAGCGACTGGCAAAGTACAAACTCTGCATCGGTTGAAAATCGATGCCGCGTAAAGACTTTGCGATTTTTTGCAAACTAGCAATCGCTTTTTCGCAAGACTTATAAGCAAGCACCGCGTCGGCTTCGCCATATTGCTCGGCTAAATCTTGCAGCTCGGTATCAATTTCATATTGCAATAATGCGGTGCTGGCCGAGCTACTGCCCCAGCCAGCTTCACGGCTTTCTATCACGCAGACATTCATGCCCGCACGTACCAAATAGTCACTGATTAAAGCGCCGGTAATGCCAGCGCCAACCACCAGCACTTCGCATTGCAAGTCTTCACGCAAGCGTGGGTAGGCATGCAGTAAGCCATTTTTTACAACCCAGAACGGTGAACCACTTTTTAAGTCCATAACGTTACCTAATAATTCATCGGCAAGTTTTCTACATCACTATCTACCACTATGGTGCGATCAAAAACGCTGGTCAGCAAAAGTACCAAACCCACGACTGCAAGCGTGGCATGCAAAATCACCAGTGGTTTGGGTAGCGCTAATTGTTTGGCATGAAATAAAAGATTGATGGAGGCACCACCAATGGCGGCCACAATTAATATACCAAGTGCCAACTCTGCCAATGTGGGCAGACCCACCGTTAGTTCTGCATAAATCAAGAGGGTTAAACCAGCGGCTGCCAGTAATCCATGGCCCATCGCCAACCAAGAGGGCGGTCGTGGCCGGCCGCTAAAACGGATGCCCGCCATTAGCGCACCACCTAAAGCGGCCAGTGCAAAAAGTGCGGTGGCTGTTTGTAGCATTAGCATCATATGCATTCATTGATATCCGATTTGTGTTGCAAAATTGTCGGCCCCAGCTTGCATAAATTCCGTTCGTTGTCGTACATAAATGAGGTGCGGCTTATCTTTTTGTGTATGCACTATGCCGTGCATCGCACATAAGCGCTCGTGCAAAATGCAGGAATACATCTTTAGGTATATTTTTAAGTAGCTGATTTATATCGTTTAAATGTTTGGCATGTATTGTGGAAAAGACTTCTTGAGACTCCCATAACTCGATAATCAGGTGATGTTTATGTCTTTCATTCCATACGCGCCACAACACAATGGTTTACTGGCTGCTTTATCGTCAGAAACAATGAGTCGCCTATTTCCGTCTTTAGAATTAGTACTGCTAAAACGTGGCGATGTCTTGCATGAGTCTGGTGATGGTCGTCGCCATGTGTACTTTCCGATCGACTGTGTAATTTCATTATTGCGAGACACTGAAAACGGCGGCTCGGCCGAAATATTAATGGTAGGCAATGAAGGCTTGGTGGGTGTTTCATCGCTAATGGGCGACGATTACAGCCCATGGCGTGCCGTGGTTCAAAACGCTGGCTTTGCTTATCGTTTGCTGGGTCATAAATTGAAAGACGAATTTCACCGTCACGGTGATGTGTTGAAATTGATCTTGCGTTATACCCAATCGCGAATTGTACAAATGTCGCAAACGGCGGCGTGTAATCGTCATCACTCGATTGATCAACAAGTTTGCCGCTGGTTATTGCAATCATTAGACCGATTGTCTGGCACCAATACCATCACCATTACTCAAGAGGGTTTGGGTAACGCACTGGGAGTACGGCGCGAAGGAGTGACCGTGGCCGCTTGCAAGCTGGATAAATTAGGTCTTATCAAATATAGCCGAGGAAAAATTACGGTTGTGGATCGCAAAAAATTAGAGCAGCTCAGTTGCGAGTGTTATGCGGTTGTACGAAAAGAAACTAATCGACTGCTGCCGGTGGTTCATCGTAATGAGCAGTCAGTGCAGTCTTGGGGCAGGAATTTTTTACCCAAGATTGAAAGATCTTTTACAACCCTGAGTGCAAATGAACTTGCCGCTGCTTAAGCATCAAGTTAAGCAGAGCACTGTATAGCGTTGATAGGAATTAAAGCGCTGTCAATAAAAAACGCCGAGCTAGCTCGGCGTTTTTTTGTAATACCCAACAACTCAGAGTAGTTCGGTATGTTCAAAGCCTGGAGCTAAATAGACGTGGTGAATCCAAACGCCACCTTTGCCGTCTGGCACTGCCCACATTTCATCAAACACACCTTTACGGATGCGTGAGCCCATGGCGATATCACCGGCCATGGCGTTTTGCAGAGCTGTTACTTTGGTCGCTGCGAGTGTTGTGCTGTAACTGTTGTAGCTGTCGGTGTGACTATATTGTGCTGCCAGTTGGTCATAATCATGTTGGTTAGGCGCAGTGCTTGTGGCCGACTGCGAGTAGTCCATGCAGGTGTTTTGCGAACTACCGTCTTCGCTGGTATGACCCAAGCCGAAGGTGTGGCCGAGTTCTTGACACATTACATGGCGGCGCTCATTTTGGCTGGCGAATGAAGAAGCATAGCTGTCATTCATTTTTGAAGTGCCTTGGCTGATATGGCCATTGGAATCCAAATTGATCGATGCCAAACCGAGCCAACCGTTAGTGCCATAAGCTGCGTTGCATGAACGTACTTTGCCAACTATGGCAGTACAGCGCTTGCGAGCGGTGCTAGTGCTGTCACCCGTGACAACCCGCAAGTCAAGTTTTGTTGATTGTGACCATTGTGAGGCGGCGAGGTTTAATTCGTCATCCCAATCAGTGGTGTTGCTATCGACTACTTGAAGTGTGAAGGATGATGTGGTGCGAGCCCAGTGATAGTTATTCCAAGTGTGCGCTGCAAATGCAGAAACTGATAGAGTAGCAATACCAGCAGCGAGTGCGCCCTTGGCGAGAAGTTTTTTCGAAACCATAGCGTTAAGTCCCCAAATAAGTAGAAATAAGTGTGATGATTCTTCGTCAGCCCGAGCACGTCATCATTGGGCCGAGGCCGAC
The DNA here is from genome assembly GCA_043721835.1 of Arenimonas sp. Lineage (GTDB taxonomy): Bacteria > Pseudomonadota > Gammaproteobacteria > Xanthomonadales > Xanthomonadaceae > Arenimonas. The sequence continues at coordinate 14,455 of JAYSQD010000039.1, forward strand.
ACTAGGACAGAATGTGACAGAATGCAACATTCGGGCTCGTATGGGCTTTGTTGCAGTGCAGAAAGCCTTTCATAGCGCGGTTCGACAATCTGTATTTTCTTCATCTTGCTTAATAATTAATCAGGTAAACCTAAAGTGCGCATACAGCCGCTGTGTCGCTATTTAATCAACCGTGTTTATCTAGTTTTTATTTTATAAAGACAGTAGCTTGGAATAAGTAGCCATTGAAAAATCGGCGTCAGGCCAACGTCCCAAAATGGAATGATCGGCATCAGATCCGAATAGGCCCAAGCGCCGTTAGCGATATTCATGCGTTCGCTATAAATCGTATAAATAAGTCCTGCAATAACAACCCAGGCACTCATCAGAAAAGATTGCGCTTTTGGCCAATCAATATTGCCAAAGATCACCAGGCACAAGACAAGCGCGGTGATGGCAATGACAACATCACCGGCGGTGCAGTGGATAACTGCGAAGGCAATAGTAGTTGGCGTTGCTGTGCGCCAGAGAGTGTAGAACGGCAGCTGGGCAATCGCCCAAACAAGATTAAGCCCAGCTACCATAAGTACATAAGAGCGTAGTGCAGAATGCCATTGTCGCGGTTTCATCAGCTGATCCCTTTGCAGTCGAGCATGACGGGATTTTGGCATCCATTTCCAAGGGAAGCTATACCGATTATTTTGACATCGGCATAGGTTTTTTGGTCGCTTTTATCCACTGATCAAGTTCGGCAATTTCTTTTTTCTGTGCGGCTATGATTTTAGTTGCCATCGCACGCAGCTTCGGGCTTTTGCCGTTCTTTAGTTGAGCCTGCGACATATCGACGGCCATTTGGTGATGTGTGCGCATATTCACTGCGAAGTCGTAATCGGCATCGCCGGTCATCGACATGCCTTCCTCGTGTTTCATTCCGCCCATCTCATTCATGGCTTCCATGTGTTTCATGTCGTCCATTTTGGAATGATCCATTGGCATGGTTGGCACCGGTTTTGTGGCTGCTTTCATGGGTTCAGCGGCACCTGCCCACAAAGGAACAATGGCCAAAATGCTCGCAAGGGTAAGAGAAACACTTAATGCAAAAATTAAACGCTTGGATGGGCTTTCTTGTAGTTGAGGTGACATGGTAAATCTCCAAATAAGGCCGCAGCTGAGGGAGGTGTTCGCACGGCATGTAATAGCTTAAAAAAGTCTGCTAACAGGTTTTGCGTTTTATGTGAGCTTGAATTTACTGCTGCAGCTCATTGCAATCTGTTCGCTGGCACACTTAGTGGAGCTCTGGTTAATGGCTAATACTGCATAGGAGGAGTTCTTGTCGATATTTTTGTGAATAACCCTATGGCATGGTGGCTTGGGATTGTTTGCATGATTAGCGATAAATCCAGCCCGTAGGGGCGCCTGCTTGCTGCGCCCAAGCCTGCTCGCAAGCCCAGGGCGCAGTAAGCAGGCGCTCCTACGCCGGAGGCTGCAATATGAAGCGCTTAGTACGTCGCCCGCGAGCGGGCTCCTACGTGTTGCCGGGATTGATTTTTGTTTTGCTCAAGCGAAGTGCATTCACTACTACCGACACTGAACTCAAACTCATGGCGAGTGCTGCAATCATTGGTGAAAGTAATAAGCCCAATACCGGATACAAAGCACCAGCAGCAATCGGCACACCAATGCCGTTGTAAACCAAGGCAAAGACTAAATTTTGTTTCATGTTCGCCACCGTGGCGTTGGAAATTTCAACGGCACGAACAATGCCCTCGAGATTGCCTTTGACCAAAGTCACTTGTGCGCTCGACATCGCAACGTCGGTGCCAGTGCCCATGGCAATGCCCACATCGGCCGCAGCGAGTGCTGGTGCATCATTGATGCCATCACCGGCCATGGCAACGCGGCGGCCTTCGGCTTTGAGTTTATTGACCAGTATTAATTTATCTTCCGGGCGTACTTCGCCGTGTACTTCATCAATTGATAATTTTTTAGCAACGCTATTGGCGGTGGTAATGCCATCGCCGGTCGCCATAATCACGCGCACGCCAATGTCTTGAAGTGCTTTTAAGGCTTTTGGTGTGGACTCTTTAATCGGATCGGCCACGCTTAGAAGTCCCGCGAGTTTTCCATCAATCGCTAAAAACATGACGCTCGCGCCAGTGGCACGACGAGCCTCAGCCTCTGTTTGCAGGTTGGCAATATCGGCGCCAATATCGGACATTAATTTTGTATTACCTAAATCGACTGCTTTGCCTTCAACGCGACCACGCACCCCGATGCCGGTGCTGCTTTCAAAGGTCTCGGGTTTTGCGAGTGCAAGATTTCTTTTTCGTGCTTCAGCCACAATCGCTGTGGCCAAAGGATGTTCGCTGCCTTGGTCAAGACTTGCCGCTATGCGTAATATTTCGTCGTCGGTATTTCCAGCAGTAGCGACAACGGTATCAAACATCGGTTTGCCGAGTGTCAGCGTGCCGGTTTTATCAACGATAAGCGTGTCGATTTTTCGCAGGTTTTCGATGGCTTCTGCATCACGAAATAAAATGCCGGCATTGGCAGCACGGCCGGTCGCCACCATAATCGACATGGGTGTCGCCAAACCTAATGCGCAAGGGCAGGCGATGATGAGCACCGAGACCGCGTTCAAAACGGCAAACACCCAAGACGGTTCGGGGCCAAAAAATCCCCAGATAAAAAAAGTACTCACAGACGCGGCGAGCACCGCGAGCACAAACCAGTACGAGACTTTATCCGCCATGCGTTGCATGGGCGCGCGCGAGCGTTGCGCCTGCCCGACCATTTGCACAATCTGCGCGAGCATACTGTCGGAGCCAACGCGGGTGGCGCGTATGATAAGCGCACCGCTCACATTCATGGTGGCGCCAATTACTTTGTCGCCGACGATTTTTGACACCGGCATCGACTCACCAGTCAGCATGGACTCGTCAATACTAGTTTGACCTTCCAGTACTTCGCCGTCAGTCGGCACTTTTTCGCCGGGGCGAACCCGCAGTCGGTCATCCACATGCACATTGCTTAATGCAATGTCTTCCTCGCGGCCATCGGCATTGATACGTTTGGCCGTTTTAGGTGATAGATTTAATAAGGCTTTAATGGCTGCCGAAGTTTGCGAACGTGCCTTGAGTTCCAATAACTGCCCTAGCAAAGTGAGCGACACAATCACCGCCGCGGCTTCGAAATACACGCCGACCCGACCATGCTCTTGAAACGAGGCCGGAAATAGTTGTGGAAATAAAGTACCCACCACACTGTAAGCATACGCGGCAAATACGCCAATACCGATTAAGGTCCACATATTGAGATTGCGGGTGCGCAGTGATTGCAGGCAACGTACAAAAAACGGCCAGCCGGCCCACAGCACAACCGGAGTGGCTAGTGCAAATTCCAGCCAGGTACGTGTGCTCGTCGATAGCCAATCAAAGCGATGGCCCAGCATAGCCAGTATTAAAACGATAATGCTAAGTGGCAGCGTCCACCAAAAGCGCCGAGAAAAATCTTCGAGTTCAGGATTTTTTTCATCCTCGGCCGAAGGCATCATCGGTTCCAAAGCCATACCGCAAATGGGGCAAGTACCGGGATGGTCTTGCACAATTTGCGGATGCATCGGGCAGGTGTAAGTCGCTCCTGCAACGGCGGCAGGCATATTCGTTTTAACGGTATCAGAATTTTTGGGTAAGTATTGTTCTGGCGATGCAGCGAATTTATCTTTGCAATGTTGCGAACAGAAATGAAATTTTTGATTGTCGTGTTCCAGCGAAATTTTATCGCTGGTTTTCATTCCGCAGACCGGGTCGGTATAGGGCTTTGCATTGTTGTCAGCATTTGCATTTGCAGCATTATCGCTTTTAGCGGCGTCAACACTTTTTTCAACAGGATGATCGTGTGACATAGCTACACTCCAATTACGTTTTCATTAGTGCACAACCGGCAAAACCCAAGCCTTTGTCGCTTAGTCGCCCGCTTTTTTGGTGTGCGAAGACCAATGAATATGGGTGATCTTCCAGGTCTTGTCTGTACGTTTGAGCACCATGGTTTCGGTGCTAAGAATAGTGACCATCTTGCCGTCTTTTTGCGTGTGCAATTCACTTTCTGTCGCAACCCAGGCCATATTGCCCTCAGCCTGTGCCTGGCGATAACGCAATTGCTGATGCACCGTTTGCATGAAGGTCGCATCGGCACCGGCATGTTCGGCCATGTATTGGTCGCGACTGCGCTCGGAGCTGCCGCTTTCCAGAATCAACACTTTTGGATCAAGCAATTTTTCGGCGTCGGATAATTTAATCGCTTTTATCGCAGCCGAAAAGGCATCGACAACCTTCACGGCCTCGGCAGCGCCGGGGGCAATGTTTTGAACCAATACCGGCATACCCATGCTGACCGTCTTGCTGGCGGTCTTGGCGGGCTCTTTGGCAAGCAAAATGCTACTGAGCGTCAAGTTTGCTAACACAATAAAAAAGATAACACTTGAACGAATTTTCATAAGGACTCCTAAATTATTTCAATGAAGAGAAAAGATTATTTCGTACGGGTAATACCGTTGAGCACAGTGACTAATTTATCGTAGTTTTCTTGGGTGCCGGCTTTGTCGTTAGCATCGCCAGTTTCATCCAATCGATCTGCAAGCGTGGTAACAAATTTCACTTCATTTTCTAGCTTTGCTTGATCTTCGGCAGCCAGTGTTGGTGAATGCGATGGCAATGCTGCCACTAAATCGCGAATAACAAATGCCTGATGATGTACATTTTTCAAATTTCCGCTATCAATGGATGTTTTCAGTTCTGTACTTTTTTGATTGATGGCCAACCAGATGGCATCTGCTGTCTCTGGAATTTTTGTTGCTTGCGTTGCTTCTGCGGCAGGCTCTATGACAGGCTCGGCAGGTGCCGCTACAGGAACGTCTGCGGTTGCAGCAGGAGTAGCAGGAGTAGCAGCATCGGGGGCTTGATTAGCCTTGCATCCACTAAGCATGGCGATAAGAACGATTGAAGCACTAAGGGTTTTGAGGTTGAAAATTTTCATGCGATTGACTCCTGTTGATTAAGTGATTGAGAAAGTTTGGCTTGACGTTTATCACGCCATTGTTCGACGCGGTAGTACACGGTGGGGACGACCACCATATTGAGTAAAGTTGCCGAGACAAGACCACCGAGAACTACTTGTGCCAAAGGTAGTTCCAGCTCTTTTCCGACTGGCGAGCCGAACATCAATGGCACCAAGCCTAAGGCCGCAGTGGCAGCGGTCATCAAGACGGGAACCAAGCGATCCAGCGTGCCGTGCATGACGACATCTTCTAGCGGTTGCCCCGCCAGTCGCAGTTGGTTGTACCTCGTTACTAAAATAATGCCGTTACGTGTAGCGATACCGAACAAAGTAATAAACCCGATGATGGCCGCAATACTCATATTCGCACCGGCCAAATATAGGGCAACAATGCCGCCGATCATCGCCAATGGCAGGTTGAACATGACGATTAATGCTTCATGAAAAGTACCGAAAGCTTTGTACAGCAATAACAAAGCACCCAGTAATGCCAAGGCACCAAAACCAAGCAGGGTGCGATTGGCTTGGCGTTGGCTCTCGAACTGGCCGCCGTACTCTATGTAGTAACCCGGCGGAAGTTTTAGTTTTGATGCAATCTTGTTTTGCGTATCGGCAATGACCGAATTGAGGTCGCGATCTTCAACATTAAAGCCCAATACGATAACGCGTTGCACATTTTCACGACTGATGGCATAGGGTTCATCACGAACACTAATGTCGGCCACTAAACGCAGCGGCAATTTACTGCCTTCTGCCCCATTGAGTGCCGTTGCATCGACTAAAATATCGCGAATGGCTTCAACATTATTGCGAGCCTTGTCATTCAAGCGCAATGTCAGGTCGAAGCTGCGGCTACCTTCAAGCACGCTTGAGACTGCTTCGCCATTCAAGCCGGTTTGAATGTCTTGTGCAATATCACCAACATTGATGCCATAGCGCGCTGCTTTTTCGCGATCTATTTTTATGGTTACCTGCGGCACACTGATCTGCTGTTCCAGATTGATATCGACCGCTCCCGGCACCGTGCCGACAATGGCTTGAGCCTGTAGCCCTAATTCGTATAGCGTAGAAAGTTTATCGCCATATATTTTTATCGCGATTTGCGAACGCACGCCGGACTGTACTTCGTCCATGCGGTGGGCAATAAATTGACCAATATTGAATGCGACACCGGGAAACTCTTTGAAGTCATCACGTATACGCGCCAGCAAAACATCGGCAGGCATATTCGGGTCCTTGTCGAAATTTATCTGCACATCAAACTCGCTAAAGTTCGGTGGCTGCGCGTCATCATCAAGTTCCGAACGACCGGCGCGCTGATTGATAGTCACCACCTGCGGATACTTCAATAAGGTCTTGCGAACGCTATCGCCCAGACGCATCGACTCTTCGAGTGAAGTGCCCGGTAGTGTTGTCATCGCAATAATAAAATTGCCTTCCTTGAATTCCGGCAAGAAAGAAAAACCGAAAAACGGCAGCAAGGCGAGCGACGCTGCCAATGCCAAAGTCGATAAGCCGGTAACCCAGCCAAAATGAGCTACCGACCAACGCAACACGCGCGTGAAGTGGTATTTAAGCCAGCGCACGAAACGCGTTTCTTGTTCTTGCGTGGATGTTTCGTTAACTGGGCTCGCTGTTGGATGCTGCACGTTTGAGTTGGTGTTCAAAACAACGCCATTATCGTCGCGTTTTTCTTTAGCTCGAGCGAGTAAAAAATAACAAAGCGCTGGCACCATAGTGACTGCAACTACCAAGGACGCCGTGACCGAAGCGATATAGGCAATACCGAGTGGACTAAAAATACGCCCAGCCAAATCATCCAGAAAGAAAATCGGGACAAAAATCAAAACAATAATTAGCGTTGCATACACTACTGAATTGGTAATTTCGCGAACGGCATCAAACACTACTTGTAAAGTGCCGAGCGGCTGTGCCAATGCGCGATTGATTCGTAGTCGATGCACCACGTTTTCAACCGTGATAATGCCGTTGTCCACCACCTCGCCAATGGCAATGGCCAAGCCGCCGAGTGTCATCGAGTTAATGCCAACACCGAGTGCATGCATGACTAAAATGCCGCCAACAAACGAGACCGGCATTGATAAAAAGGTAATGAACGATGCACGCCAGTTCATCAAAAATAAAAATAATACGGCGATAACAATCAGCGCGCCTTCCAATAAGGCGATATTGAGATTGTGTACGGCTGATTCGATAAAATTGGCTTGCCGGAATACCTGCGTATTCATGCTGACACCCGCCGGCAAAGTTTTCCTGATCGACTCTAATGCTGCTTCCACTTTGTAAGTTGTCGTCAAGGTGTCGGCACCATAGGCTTTGGATATTGTGCCAATGACGGCATGCTCATTGCCAAAAGCGCCGTCACCACGTTTTATTTCACCGCCAAACGCGACGGTTGCAATATTGCCGACGGTAATGGGTACGCCGCTGCGTAAAGTGATGACGGTGTGCCGGATGTCATCGAGTGACGTAATACGACCAACGCCACTAACAATTAATTCTTGTCCCGGGCCTTGCACAAAGGCACCGGGCACATTGGTATTGGCGTTCTCCAATGCAGCACGGACTTGTTCGATACTGATGCGATACGACTGCATCCGCAGCGGGTCCATCTGCACCTGATATTGTTTTACTTCGCCACCAATCGCCACCACCGAAGCAATACCGCCGAGCGACAATAGGCGCGGACGAATTTCCCAATCAGACAATGTGCGTAGTTCTTCAGGTGAGTGCGTATCGCTGACCAGTGAATATTTCACCAGCCAACCTACAGCTGAAGTAACCGGCAACATCACCGGCGGTTTTGCAGTTTTCGGCAAGCTACCCAAAACATTTTGCAGGCGTTCGTTGATCTGCTGTCGGTCTAAATAAATATCGGTGTTGGACTCAAACACAACGGTAATGGTGGACAAGCCCACGAAAGTTTTAGAACGTACCGCTGTCACACCCGCGGAGCCATTGATGGCGCTTTCCAGCGGATAGGTGATGAGGGCCTCAACATCTTGCGGCGCCATGCCGGGCGCTTCGGTTTGAATCACTACTTGCGGCGGTGCAAACTCGGGAAATACATCGACCGACATTCTTTGCAAAGTAAAGGCACCGGCAATAAACAGCACGACGGTCATTGCCAACACAATAATTCGGTTGTTTAGCGCCCAAGCGATTAAAAGATTAAACATGATTAATCATCCTCGCCTTGCAGCACGCCGCCAGTCAGCCACAAGGTATAAACCTCACGATTTCCCTGGGTCACTACTTTGTCGCCGGGGACCAAGCCGCTGGTGATCTCTGTAAATTTTTCATCGCTGGTGCCGGTGATGACATCGACGCGAGCATATTTACCTTTTTGTAAAACAAAAACGCATTTTTCACCATTGGCTTCGATAATCGCCTGGTTGGGAACTGTTAGTGCCGCAGCGTTTTCTCTCAGCACAATACTGGCACGCGCAAATAAATTGGGTTTCAGCAAGGTCTCGGCATTATCAATTCGAATCCACACCTCAACGGTGCGCGTTTGCGGGTCGAGAGTAGGGCCAATCAAAATAATTTTTCCGGTAAAAGCGCGGTCGGGATAGCTCAGCGTATGCACGGTGCTGTCTTGTCCGATTTTTACTTTGCCCAGATCCTCTTCATAAACGCGTGCGACGATATTCACTTGTGAGCGATCACTGATGCGAAAAAGCGAGGTCGAGGGTTCAACCGCTTGCCCAACGGAAATATTAATAGCGTCGATAACGCCACTGGTCGGTGCCGTAATATCCACGCTCGGCGGTGGATTGCCCACCAACCTTGATTGCACGCGCGCCAGGCGTTGTCCGGTTCTTACGGTGCCGCCAAGATTGGCGTAGAGCGCGGTAATTTGTCCGCTGATACGCGTGCTGACATCGGCTTGGCGTCCCGGCAACAGCCGTACTTCACCATTGAGATACAGCAATTCAGACATCGGGCGAAGGTCTGCCGCCGATAGTTTTACATCGAGCGTTTTTAGTTGTGTAGAAGTGAGCGTGACCGGGCCTTTTACACCACCGGCAATTTTGACTTGTTCACCGTGCGAAAATACTTGTGGTGCCAGCACAATACCGAACACAGCGAACACACTCACGCACGAAACAATGATGCCGTAGCGGCGGCGTTTAATAAGCAGTAATGGCGAAAGTGGCATGAGCTTGATCCTGGTTTATTTATTGGTTTATTTATTTTATTTGAGATTTGTATTGGTGGCGTAATCGCCAACGGCCGTATGCAAACGCACCAGTGCCTGGGTGAATTGATCCAGCGTGGCGAGATACGCGGAATTCAAATCCGCTTGCTGCCGCTGTGCTTGCATCACTTCAAAGACCGGCACTAGACCTTCGCGATAGCCTTGTTGTGCAAGTCGCACATTGCTCGCGCTGACCGGCAGCATGCTTTTGTCATATTGCGACAGCGCTGCTTGCAAACGAGAAGCTTCGGCATATGCGCTGGCAACTTCGGCGGCAATACTAAAACGCATGGCCTCAATACGCGCGATGGCTTGATCATGCGTTGCATTCGCTTCGGCGAGCAAGCCCTGGCCTTTATTAAAGTAAGGCAGAGGAATGGAAATACTAATACCGATGGCTCGGCTGCTGCCTTGTGGCGGCGCGCCAGTGATGACTTGTTTGTCTTGAGAAAACTCCAAGCCCACGGTCCAGTCTTCCCAGCGCAGTGATTTTGCCAGCGCTTTTTCGGCTTGTGCGCGATCAGCATTCAACATCGCAGTATGCAAATCCGGGCGTAGGGTGAGCGCCTTGTTTTGCAATTCCAGCAAGTTCGGCAATGGATTTAATTTTGGCAGCGACTCGTCGATGACGAGAGCTGAATTTGCTACACGACCCAAACGGGTATTGAGTGATAGCAATAAACTCTCGTGTTCGCTCTCAAGCAAAACACGCTCTTGTATCAGTCGCTGTAAATCGAGCTGCGCCGTGTTGACATCCAACTCTGACACTTCCGCTGCTTTGAAACGTTCGCGGGTAGTTTTCGCCAATACCGATTGAATGCCGATCAGTGATTTTCGCGATGCAATTTGCTGGTCGATAATAAGTACATGATAAACATCGGTCGCAATATCGCCTGCCAAGCGTCGTTCTGACTCGGTAACTTCAGCTTCTGCCAAGGCGATATCCACGCGTGCCACGTCTTTTTGGCGCGCCAAACGACCGGTAATCGGAAAGCTTTGGCTGATGCCAACCGCATTGCCATATTCACCTTCATTGCCGAAAGCGAAATCGCTACGCGTTGCAACATTCAAGCTCGGATTAGCGCGCAGCCCGGCCTGTAGCAATCGTGCATTAGCAATATCAAGCGCAAAACGAGCGGCCTGCAAATCTTTGTTATCGCGCTGAGCAAGCTCGATGAGCTGCTTCAAGCTGAAACTATTGGATGGGTTTTTAGCAATGGCCATTGTGCTGATGCTGCTGAACAGCATCAACACCAATAGCGCGTGCATCAATCGGCGACTAAACATGATCCACTCCAGACAAATTATTCACTTTTTCACCGATGTGGTTACGGTCACACTGCCTTGCATGCCCGCTTCGTGGTGGCCAGCGATCAGGCAAGCGTACTGAAATTTTCCGGCTTTAGTAAATTGCCAAATAAGGTCGGTAGTCTTGCCCGGCGCCAATCGAGCAGAGCTGGCGTCGGTGTGAACCATGTCGGGCATTGCACGCATCATGGCGGCGTGCTCATCGATTTCCTGTGATGTGCCGAGCACGAATTCATGCGGAATTTTTCCGCCATTCATAATGCGTAGGCGAATAGTTTCACCTTGTTTTACGGAAAAGGCATTCGGCGTGAAGCGCATGGTGTCAGCAAGGGTTACCACAATGGTCCGCGTCACATTTTTTGCCACCCCGGGGTTTCCCATAGCATCGGCTTGCATCGACATGGTGTTTGTTGGTTTTTTTTCAGCGTGTGCAGAAGCATTGGCGATGTTTAAAGCGGCAATAATAATTAAAGCCGAGAGCGTCCGTGAAAGGAGAGCAATCTTCATGGTGTATTTCCTGATATTCGTTTACAAAATGGGGTATTGGGATAGAACGCGCTTGCGAACAAGAGGACGTCTAAATCGTTAATGGACACGAAATTTTCAAACGCTTTCAAAAGTAGTTTATTGATTGAACATTCAAGCCCTGCGCAAGCGCCGGTCTATGAACACAATGAAATACCAAGATTGCCGGTGAATAAAACGCGCCACCAAGAGTTTTGCAGCCATTCAATCGCGGCCGCAAAAAAGCGAAATAATTCAGGCGATGGGAGGTCTAAGCGGTGAGTTGCCGCGTGCGATGGCACGAGCGGGCGATGCGGTGCGCGAAAATAATTGTTTACCGATGCTCAGCTTGAAAGTTGCCGGGACCGGATAGAAAAGTGACAAGGACGATGATGTGCATACGCCGACGCCACAACCACATTTGCAGCTTTTACAGGGTTTGCCCTGACTAGTAAGAGCGTCACAATGTGTGTGGTGCTTGTGATGTTCCAAGTGAGCACTGGCGACATCGGCATGCTCGAAGTGAGTGGCATGTTTGGCCGCTTCAGCATTTCCATGAGAATGCGTTTGCACAAAACTGCCCAATACCGAGGCCCATCCAGCGACTGGAATGGTCAGGCATAACAGCAAGGTTAATAGAATTCGGAACTTACGCATAAGCATCAACATAGCGCATTTTTATAGACTGGACAAGATAATCAGGTCTATGAAACACCATTCCAGCTCAGCAAACGCATAAATTTTTAGCCATTCGTTATGGCTTGGCATCAAGCATCCTGCGCTCGCAGCAGAATCTCGATCACGACAAAGCTTCGTGCAGCTCGCATGGCGGCTCGTGCGGAATGCCGTAGCAAAACATTTTCTGAACATTTAAGTAATTGATTTTTGGTGCCACTTCACTTGGCACGGATCGTGAAGTGATGTTATCGGGCCTCAGTGAATGAAGCCTTCCCCCCAAACAGGAGATCATCCAATGCGTAACACGAAATCAAATTCCCGCTTAACCATTACTAATGCTTTGCTCATGTCGCTTGCGATGGGCACGATTGGCATGCCAATGGTAATGGCGCATGACACCAAGACGGGCGCAGCAGTCGATACAAAAACGACTGCTTATGAAGAATCCAAAACGCCAGTTACCGATACCTGGATCACCACGAAAGTGAAAGCCGATCTTTTGGTTACCGAAGAAGTAAAAGGTTTGGACATTAATGTTAAAACCACCAATGGTGTTGTTACCTTGGCCGGTTTGCTCGAGTCACGAGCACAGCGTGTCAAAGCCATTGCTGTGACCAAAGCGATTAAAGGGGTGAAAAGTGTTAACACCAAAGCATTGAAAGTGAAGCGTGCCAAATAAGGTCTTGTTTTACTTTGAATAATAGATTTCCAAACATCCAAGGAGCTACACCATGAATAACGACATTATTAAAGGCAAGTGGAAGCAACTGAGCGGCAACATTCAAAAACAGTGGGGCAAGCTCACCGATGACGATTTGAGTGTCGCTGAAGGTACCCGTGATTACTTGTCGGGCAAAATTCAGGAGCGTTATGGCATTGCCAAAGACGCGGCGGAAGATCAAATCAAAGAGTTTGAAAAAAACTTGAAGATGTAATTAATGTGTGTTTGAACCGGGGCATTGATATGAACAATATTAGTATCAATGCCCCCGTATCACGCCCTCTATCGTCAAAAAATATTCTCAGCAGGAGTTAAACATGTCACATAATAAAACACATACATCCGGTTCCAGTGCTTATGGTGATGGAAGTTTGGCTAATAGCGCCGGCAAATTGGGCGCGGGTGTTTCAGAAGAATTTCATAACTTTATCGCTGACGTTGAAGACTTGGTGAAAGACACCACGTCCATGACTGGTGAAGACCTTGCCCGTGCGAAAGAAAAACTCAACTCGCGTTTGGAATCAGCCAAGCAATCGCTCGGCCAATTTGGTACCGACGTTGCTGATAAAGCACGTAAAACTGCCGATGTCACCAACACCTATGTGCATGAACAACCATGGAAAGCCATTGGTATTGGCGCCACCGTGGGCTTGCTGCTCGGCTTTGCATTAGCACGCCGTTAAGCACGACCATGACCATAGAGCCTAGACAAACGAATCCGCCGTCATCGGCGGATTCCAATAACTTCAACCCCATGGACTTGCTTCGTTTAATGCGTTCAGCTGGTGGTGCGCTATTTGCTCAAGCGTCTCTGCATAGTCAACTGGCCAGGGTTGAGTGGGCTGAAGAAAAAACCCGATTAATGAACATGGTAATTGCCATATTGTCGGGTTTTGTTTTTTTGCTTTGCTTTATGATTTTTATTGGCGTGTTGGTCATTGCATTTACTTGGGAAACACAATTTCGTATTGCTGCGGTTTGTATTATGACGGCTATCTATGCGGCCGGTGCTGTGTTTGCTTGGCAACGCTTTAGTCGGCTTGCCGCATTGAGTGGCCAGGCTTTCGCCGCGACCCGTGAAGAAATTGCCGCTGACCTCGCCCTTATCAAGAGCCGATTATGACAACCGATACTAATGAGTATGAAATACTCGGCACCGAATCGAAATCATATAATCATGGTATTTCTGTGAAGCGTAATTTGCTTGAAGAGCGCCAAGCACTAGTCCAGCAAATACATGCTCAGCGTGCACTATTGGCGCAACGCATTGGCCCGGTACCCGAACCGCATCGTGATTATCCACGCAGCATGATTATGCGTTTTTTGACTCAACGCCCGGCCTTGGCAGCGAGTTTGCTTGGCAAAGCCGGTGCCTTAATTTTGGGCGCACGTTTTTTCAAATCCAGTGGTGCAGCCTTGGCAGTGGCAAGTCTTGTGCAATCGAGCTTGTCGAAAAGGCGCTGAGTTGAGCTCATTGCAAATAGATTCCTCGCCCGCAGGCGGCCTCCTACGGATATTCATTATTCGCCCGCAAGCGGCCTCTTAGGTAGAAGGCCGCTTGCGGGCGACGCCACCGCCATGCAATTTGCATGGCCGCATGATGCCCTCATGCAATTTGCAATAGCGCCCAGCCTGCATTCGCCGTTCTATCAGCTTCTAAAGAGCGGCACGGGACTTGCAACGATCATGAGAATAATTCGAGCTCTCCTATTCTCAAGGATAATCATTTATGGCCATTTCCAAAACGGACAAGAAAAAATCCGACAAAAAATCCGACAAAAAGTCCGAACAAAAAGCCGATCAAATTACTATGGCAAAAAAACTACCTTTTGCCACGCGTCACGATTTAAGTGATGCCACGCGTACTAAAGTGGTCGCGTCCTTGAACCAAACGCTGGCCGAAATATTTGATCTTCAAAGTCAGGTCAAACAATCACATTGGAATGTTAAAGGCCCCAGTTTTTTTGGCCTGCATAAATTATTCGATGAAATTGCCGAGTCATTAACCCAACCCATTGATACCGTTGCCGAGCGCATTTTGTCATTAGGTGGTTTCGCCAAAGGCACCGTTCGCATGGCTGCCAGTGCGAGTGCATTGCCCGATTTGCCTGCTGAATTTCGACAAGAAGATATCGTTGGCGACATTGCCGACCGTGTCGCACTGGCGGCAAAATTAGCGCGCAAACGTATCGACAGCAGTGAAGATGCGGGTGACAAAGTCACCTCCGATCTTTTTATTGAAGTCGTGGCTGCCTTGGACAAAGCCCTGTATTTCCTTGAGGCTTATCAATTCCGAGCTTGATACATCAATATTTATAGGGTGCGCCTTTGGCGCACCTTCAAATGGCCATAACTATTTTGGTACCCATAAGGCGTACCTGATTGCGATTTTTTTAATATTGCACGCGTAGTACCACAGGCAGACCCTATAATGAACGCCACGCTTCAACCAACAGAGATAATGTCTGTGAGCAAAAACGAAACGCCGATAGCCGGACGTATTCTTGCGATTGATGATGATCGCGAATTACTCGAAAACTTTTCTTTGTGTCTAACAAAGCAAGGTTATCGCGTAGTAACGGCAGAGACCGTAGAAGAGGGTATGCGACTGGCGGCCACGCTGCCGTTTCATGTTTGTTTGCTTGATCGAAATATTGGTTATGACTCTGGTCTGGATGCATTGCCAAAGTTGCGCGAGTTAGCACCCTTAATGCGAGTCATCATGGTGACCGGTCATGCCGGTGTTAGTGAAGCCATTAGTGCCATTGCGCAAGGCGCTAGTGATTATTTAGTCAAGCCCTGTTCGCCAGAACAATTATATATTGCCGTCGCGCGCCAGGTAGATACCCGGCGCATGATTGATCGGCTCGACACACTTGAACGTGAATCAAGCAGTGCAGCGCCACAATTAAACAGTAAAAACGAGGCCATGCGCGCCGCCATTAATCTTGCACTGCAAGTGGCCGGTACCGACGCCAATGTTTTATTGCTCGGTGAAAGTGGTACCGGCAAAGGCGTGATTGCCCGTGCCATTCACAATGCCAGTAATCGCGCAGCGGGAGCTTTCGTCACGGTAAATTGCCCGTCGCTCACCGCTGAATTATTAGAAAGCGAAATGTTCGGTCATATCAAAGGTTCATTTACTGGCGCGAGTCAAACCAATGTCGGGCGAGTTAGCCATGCCGATGGCGGCAGCATATTCATGGACGAAGTCGGCGATTTTCCGCTGTCACTGCAACCTAAATTATTGCGTTTTATTCAAGACAAAGAATACGAACGCGTGGGCGACCCGGTAACCCGTAAAGCCGATGCTCGTATTATTGCCGCGACCAATCGTGACCTTGACACCATGGTGAAAGAGGGACAGTTCCGACTGGATCTTTTGTACCGGCTTAATGTTATTGCAATTACTTTACCGGCCTTGCGTGAACGCACTGAAGATCTAGAAGATCTTGCCACTGGTTTTATTCGTCGCTTTGCCGCCAGTTATGGCATGCCTGCTCGCCGCTTGGCACCATCGGCATTGGCGCAATTACAAATGTACGCTTGGCCGGGCAATGTTCGTGAATTGCAGAACATGATGGAACGCGCGGTTATTTTATGTCGCGCCGAAGAAATTGGCACCGAATTACTGGCTTTGGGCCGCGCCGATAGTGCCAAGCATGAAGTGGTTCCGGGAGCGGCCATGAGTCTGGAAGCGCTTGAGCGCATGCATATTGAACGCGTATTGGCCACTAGCGAAAATCTTGATGTTGCTGCTAAAACCTTGGGCATTGACGCTTCTACTTTGTATCGAAAACGAAAAGCATTCAAACTTTGAAATAATTTTCACATCTATCTCGTTATAAAGCTCAGCAAATAAATGATTATGGTGAAAAATGTCAATGATTAAAGACAGCAAAAAATATAATGACTTGCCGCTTGAAAGTTCTTACCCCAAATTAGCCTTGCTTGGCTGGGTTATTTTGATTTTGGGTCTTGGCACTGGCATGGGGATTTTTTTCGGCGCCGATGCCTGGTTCCAAACTTTAGCGAAGCCGACCTGGAATCCACCGGGTTGGTTATTCGGCCCGGTCTGGACGATACTTTATATATGCATGGCGATTAGTGTGTGGCTGGTACGAAAAACACCAAATGCCAATGCCGAAGATCGAAGCTTGGCCATGCGATTGTTCTGGTTGCAATTGGTATTGAATCTGGTTTGGACGCCGATTTTTTTCGGCTTGCATAGTCCTTTATTTGCCTTCGTGGTTATTTGCCTGTTATGGATTACCGTCATATCGACCGCGCTGGCTTTTAGTCGGCTATCGAGCGCAGCAAGTTATTTATTGGTGCCGTATCTATTATGGATTTCATTTGCGCTTATTTTGAATGGCACCATCTGGTTATTGAATAGCTGAAACCGGCAGAGGGTGGACACCTTTCAAAGCAATATAATAATAAGTTGAACAGGGGAAGTGTGAATGCCAAAAAGTCGTAGTATTTTATTTCGACAGCAAGTCAACACAGGCTTATTGGCGTTGGCATTTGTACTGATTCTAGGTGCGTCGGCATTTTCGGTAACATCAACCAATGCGCTCGGTAATTCCATCCAATTGGTTGCCCATAGTCGGACCACATTGGGCTTGATCAGTGATATGCAAGTAGAGCTCGGTAAAGTCGAATCCTCTGGCCTGCGCTACATGATTGCAGGTGATGCAGACCAGCAGATGATTCATCGAAATGCAATTGCTGATCTCACCCGCATGAATGGTGAGCTAGCTGATTTGATCAAAGACAATCCCTTGCAGCGCTCCTATCTGGCGGATTTAAACCTGCAAATCGAGGCTTTAAAAAAGCGCAGTAGCCAATCGCTTGAAATAAAGCGCCAAGCTATGTCGATAGGCGATGAACAAAGCCCGATTAATCGCGTTCGTCAGAGTCAATCTAGCAACATGATGAAAGAACTCCACGCTACCTTGACCAGCTTGACCAAGGAAGAAAACCGTTTAATGATTGAACGCGGACAAGATCGTGACGCCTTGGTCAAGCAGACCAATGCCACCGTGTTAATTACCAATGCACTAGCGTTAGTCGCTGGTATGCTTGGCTTTTTGGCTATACGGCGTTCACAGCGTGAATCTGAAAACTTGCTGCTGGCAAGAATACAAACCGAGCAAGCACGTCGTGCGAGCGAAGAAAAAAGTGCCTTCCTGGCCAATATGAGTCATGAAATTCGCACCCCAATGAATGCAATTTTTGGCTTCACCCAATTATTGTCGGACTCGGTCACTGCGCCACTAGAACGTGAATGGGTTTTATCAATTAAAAAAAGCGGCAATCTATTATTAAGCCTGATTAATGATGTGCTCGACCTGTCTAAAATTGAGGCCGGTAAAATGCGCCTCACTATTCAACCGGCCGATATGCGCGAAGTCATCGACGAGACCGTGGCTTTATTTAAGCCAATGGCGGCTGAAAAAGGTATTTTTCTCACGCACGAAGCCGACGCCGGCACCAACGAGCCCTTGATGCTTGACTCACAACGGCTGCGTCAAGTACTTATTAATTTGTTGAGTAATGCGGTTAAATATACCGAGCATGGCGGCGTGGTCGTACGGCTGATGATGACGCCAGCAGCGGACCCGGCACTGCGAAATCTAAGGCTTTTAATTACCGACAGTGGTGTGGGTATTGACCCCGATCAAGTTCAAAAAATATTTGAGCCCTTCCATCAAGCCGATAGTCCCGATGGTAAAGTACGTCAAGGTACCGGCCTGGGCTTAAGCATTAGCCAGCGCTTGGTAGATTTGATGAATGGCCATATCAAGGTGAGTAGTGAATTAGGCAAAGGCACGACTTTTATGGTGGAAATTTTGAATGTATCGGTGGCCGATATTATTCCGGTTGCCAATGAATTGATTGAAGCAAAGGCAAACTTTAACCATCTGCCGCCATTAAAAATACTGGTGGTCGATGACGTTGAATGGAATACTGAAATTGCCGTCGGCTTTTTAAGCAATAGCCATCATCAAGTACATATTGCCAACAGCGGCCTTGACGGCGTGGCAAGAGCAAAAACACTTAAACCCGATTTGATCTTGATGGATTTACGCATGCCGGGCATGAGTGGTTTTGAAGCCAATGACGCCATCCGTTCCGACCCGGATTTGCAAGACAAACCCATAGCCATTGTTGCGCTCACTGCGGCAAGCCTTGGCGAAGATGAAAAAGCCCTCACTGAAAGTTTTGACGGCTATGTGCGCAAGCCCTATACGCCGATTCAATTATTCAATGCCCTGGACGCTATTTATAATTCACCCCAAAGCCATGCTCAAGCAGTAAAAACACCACTCACCTGGACCCCTGCTTTACGAACACGTTGGCAGCAATTGCAAGGCAGCAATTTGGCTGAATTACGCGCCAGTATGCGGATTCGTGAGATTGGTGACTACGCGCAGCAATTGCACAAATTCGCTACCGAAGCACAATTCGATTTATTGCGAACAAAAGCAATGACATTGCAGCGCGCCGTGCAACAATTTGATATCACCGCCGTAACGGCAGTCCTGACAGATTTGGCTGGCTGGCCCGAGGACTTCAATGACGCCTGATTCACTCGCCTTTGGTGCTCGCACGACTCCCGTGGTTTTGGTCATTGACGACCAAGAAGCGAATATTCAAGTCGTTGGACAATTACTGACGCGCGCCGGTTATGAAGTGATACCGGCATTGAACGGCGAAGAAGGCTTGCAACGGGCACAAGCGGCCCTGCCGGATTTGGTCTTGCTGGATATGCGTATGCCCGGCATGTCGGGTTTTGATGTACTCAAAGCATTAAAAGACAATCCAAAAACCCGAGATATGCCGGTAATTTTTCTAACCGCCGACGATGACCGCGAAACGCTTTCGCGTGCGTTTGCCGAAGGCGCGGTGGACTACATTATCAAACCCTTTGTCGCCAAAGAATTACTCGGCCGGGTCAATACCCATATCGATCTAAAACAATCCCGCGATTCGTTATTGCGTTTTGTCGAAGAAAAACAGCAGATGGTTGAAACCATCGCCCATGACCTGCGCAATTATTTTGCCAATATTCAATTTGCCGGCGACATGCTGCGCGACCCGGATATGGCGACTTCTGCAAGATTACGTTTGGTGGAATCGATTCGCACCTCGTCTGATTCTGGCGTGTTGTTTTTGCAGGCTTTGCTTGACCATCAAAATGCCCAGGAGAAAGGCATTTCGGTCCAAAAACTTTCCGCCCATAAAATATTGCATGAAACCGTCGAAGTATTAAGTCAAGCGGCGAATGCTAAAAATATTAAAGTCAGCGTGACTTTAATCGACGACTTTATTGTCTGTGGCCACCATGGCGGCGTTATGCACGTCATGCAAAATTTATTATCGAATGCATTAAAGTTTTCGCCACCGGGTTCTGAGGTTTTATTGGCAGCAGCGAAATTCGGCAACCGGGGCAGGTTATGCGTTATCGACCAAGGCCCGGGAGTTTCAAAGCAAGATCAAGAACGCCTGTTCCAGCGCTACGTTCGTTTATCGGCCACACCCACCGACGGCGAGTCTTCCACAGGTTTAGGTCTGGCACTCGCCAAGCAACGCGCACGCACGATGGACGGCGACCTGTGGTACGACAGCCGCGAAGGCGGCGGGTCAATATTTACCCTCGATTTGGGCTTGCCAAGACCGTAGGGTGCCGCCCTGGCGCACCAAAACATATTGCAGACACAAGCGTCCTTTAGGCGCGATAGATCTGGCTAGATTTTTCGCGCCTAAAGGACGCTCCTACAAAAAAAGCGCCGAATACGGCGCTTTTTTTGTTTCGACTAAATGTGGGTCTTATAATTTTCTGCGACCAAAAACTAATGACACCACAAACAGTACCAAGAATATAAAGAACAGAATTTTAGCGATACCAACGGCGCTGCCGGCGATGCCGCCAAAACCAAGTACACCTGCGATAAGTGCGATAACTAAAAATACTACGGCGTAGTGCAACATATGATTCTCCTTGAGTTGGGTGAATGCGGTGTCTATCACCGAAGTCAGATAATCAATATCAAAATTCGTGCCAAGTGCTGATAGCTCGCCAGTAAGGCTTGTTAGAAAACGGTATGGCAAATATTCAGCCTCACACTATTGCAGTTTGCACGAATTTTCCAAAGTTTCATGCAGTAAGCAAGCCAGCAAGAAAATGTAAAGCAATCGTGCAAATTGCCGCTTCATGGCGATGCGTCATGCAATACGCCCACTTAGTTTTCCACACGTGCGGCATAAAACGTTGCTAGATCAGTGTTTAGCGTGTTGGCACGTATCTTGATATCAAGTTCCTGTGCATCTACAAAATCGATGCCATCCCCACACACAAATTTGGAGCTACTCATGAATAACTTAACCCGCACCCTGCTTGCTCTTTCTTGCGCGCTGGCTCTGTCTGCTTGTAATAAACAAGAAACCCCGGCTGAAACCACTGCCGATGTAAATGCAGCACAAGTAGAAGCACAGGCTGACGTGACTGCAGCAGCAAGCGATGCCATTGGTACCGCCGCCGAAGGCAGCCAAGACATTGCAGACGCCAGTGGCAACAAAGCAGACGTTACTGACGCTGCCGCCGATGCAATGGACAATAATGCATCAGCACGTTATGACGTTGAAATTACCAAAGCTGACGGCGATTTGAAAGTCGCTAAAGAAAAATGCGATGGTCTGGCAGCCAACATGCAAGACGCTTGCAAAAAGACCGCCGAAGCTGCTTATGACACCGCTAAAGCTGCTGCAATTACCCAGCGTGATTCAAAAGAAGCCAGCGCTGACGCAATGAAGAAGTAATTAGTAAAAATTCGTTGGCCCGTGTGCAAGCCAGCTAACGATGATTGGGTGCAACGGCGGCTTTCTACTCGTCTTCCGTTCGTTGCATCCAATCGATTCTAATTTAGTAAATTTGAGAATTTAAGCTTGGAGGTCAACGCATGTCGCAGACGACAAGCTCATTGAGCGAATTAGTGAGTGCACTCAACGATGGAATTGCCTTCTACGATGAAGCTCTGCGTAGGATAACTAATCCGATTTATACCGACGTGTTTGACCGGATGCGTGATCTTAAAAGCACAATTGCTGCCGACATAAACGATGAAATTGTTATTGAAGCCGAGCAGCCAAAATCAGAGGGTACTTGGCTCGGCTCCTTGAGACTGAATTATGCCGATGCAGTAGCCGATTTGGCTGACCACCCCCGCTATTCCTTTGTCGAGCAAGTGGTAGCACAGGAAGAGCGAGTACTCGAGGCATTTCGAAGCGCCAGCAGCTCCAATCAATCCGACCGTGCACGGGAACTTGCCACTCTGTATTTGCCGCAAGTGGAAAACATGTATGACGAAATATTCAAGCTAAAAACGTTTTCAGCGTTGCAAGTCAATAATATTTAAATACAAATATAAATTTCTCTTTCCCGGCCTTCGTTCACTCCCCCGAACACGGCCAGGTTTCCCGGACCACTCCTAGACGGCTGGTTCGGGTTTTTTTTTGCAAAAATATAAATCCATCAAATTCATACAGTACCTTTGGCGCACCAACTACAGATTGCAGGAAATTAATCGGTGCATGGGACACTCTGCACCGAAATATCACCGCAGAGTGTAGATGGTGCGCCACGTGCCTGAGGTATTCCCACGAATATCGTTAATAGATCAAGCGATGAAGAGGTTTTTCTTTTTCGCTTGTTTGTTATGAATGATTCTTTACCGATGGTTCTGCACACAAAGTGCGTTCAGAACCCTCGCAAACCAACCGATACGTAGGAGGCCGCTTGGGGGCGCTGTAGGCCTCGATTTTTATCGAAAGTTGAATACGAACGTCAAATGCCATTGAAGCTACGTCGCCCGCACGCGGCCTCCTACGAAAAAATATGAATTCGCCATAATCTATTGCTTTATGAGTGCACTTTGTGGGGATACCTCAGGCTACGGGCGCACCCTATGCATGCTCGCCAGCAGGGTGCTCTTAAACAACAAACATCACGCACGATCATGTAATGCAATACGCATTAAAATTAAATACACATGCCTGCTTGAATGGCTGATAGGCTTATCTGGCAGGCTCAAGCGCTTTGGCACGGTGTATGCATTTGTTTAAAGGCGCATTCATGCGTGCATGTAAACAAAGACCTCTACCCAGAGAAGGATTATTCCCCATGAATCAACAATCCAAACCAGAACCCACCTACCAGCCGGTAAAAGAAATTCCGCCTGCAAAAAATAAATCAGATCAGCCAAACGTTGCTGAATCTAAATCGCCCAATCAGCAAACGCCCAATCGCATGCCGACCAGAGCTCAGAGTTTATTTACGCTCGGAAAGCGCCACGTTTAGTTTTATACGGCTATTTTTGTATCTAGTTTTATATCCAGGAAAAGGGAGAAGACATGACAATTATTCACAGCATTAAACAAGACGGTAATGATCAGCAAGATTCCGACGATAGTCAGCCCGATTTCTTTCCTGCCGACACTGATGTCGCCACTGAAATAAAACATGATGGCAACAAAACCAATTACGCCAATCAGGTTTCAGTGCCTGCTGGTGATGAAGAGGAATAAACCTCAACATCGCCAAAAGCGAAATACGCAAAAAAGTTAATGATTTATGCAGAGGCGTCGATGCGGCGCCTTCGTTAATGTTTCAAATAAAGATAGACGCTTGCGATTAATGTGTTAGCTTGTTTGTGATTTCACGAGTTTTTATTAATTCGACCGATTACCGCAACAAGCCATGATGTCGCGCGTTTGTGACGTAAGAAGATCGGGATCGCAGCCTTCGTTGAAGCAGACCACATCGTCCACAGGGGGTTCTGGTCAGGCCGGTAACGCCTTTTGTGTCGTAGCGAACATACAGCCAAGCGTGTCAACGCGCACAGTGCATTATCGGACAGCTTCACTCCGTCTCGGTAGGACCTCGGCTTGCGATGCTTCTCAGGACTCTAAATGCTGCTTGAAACTTCAGTAGAAGTCGTCAATCGTTTGATTGCGGGTTTACCGCGCAAAGAACGCAAGCGAATGTTGGATGATTGCGAAATGGTGAATCTTGCTTTTGGCGAGATTTTATCTGAGCGCGACCAGCCTTTAACACACGCCTATTTTCCGATTAACAGTTTTATTTCATTGGTCACTACTCTGACCGATCATCCGCCGCTTGAAATGGGCCTGATTGGCAACGAAGGCATGTTGGGCGCAACCTTGATATTAGGCGTGAACACCTCGCCCATGCGTGCGGTAGTTCAAGGCGCTGGTACTGCCTTAAGAATCAATGCTTCCGACTTTCGTCTTGCCTTGAGTGAAAGCCCAGTATTGCATCGCACGATTAATCGCTATTTATACGTCATGATCACGCAGCTCTCGCAAACCTCGGCCTGTAATCATTTTCATGAAATAGAGCCGCGTTTGGCGCGTTGGTTATTGATGACCCATGACCGCGCGCACGCCAATCATTTTCATCTAACCCATGAATTTCTGGCCGATATGTTGGGTGTACGCAGAAGCGGTATTACAGTCGCAGCCGGTGCCTTGCAGAACAAAAACTTGATCGGCTATACCCGTGGCGAAATCAGCATACTAAACCGACCCGGTCTTGAGGCCGCGTCTTGCGAATGCTACGAGGCGGTTAATAACGACTATAAGCAGCTATTTCCTTAGGGGGCCGGCCTTTGGGGCGGAGGGCACATGCTTGCGACCGCCATGGATGGCGGGAGTGTCGAACATGCAGGAGCACAATCGACCGGGCGACTGGCTTTCGGGCCCAAGGGCCCTCCTGCGTTCGTTACTTACTCGAGACATGCTCACACTGAGAATCTCAAGCAACAGATTAACTTTCGTATCCTTGCGGATTTTTCGATTGCCAACGCCATGCATCGACACACATCTGAGTTAAATCGTACTCGGCTTGCCAATTTAGCAGTTCTTTTGCCAAACCAGGATCGGCGTATAGCTTCGCAACATCGCCTTGGCGGCGGCCTACTATTTCATAGGGTATTTCGACAGCATTGGCCTGTTCAAAAGTACGTATCATTTCGAGCACGCTATGCGCACGTCCGGTACCAAGATTGGCCGTGATATTTTCATTGCGTGATTGCAGATAATCCAGTGCATCTGCATGCGCACGCGCTAAATCCATCACATGCAAATAATCGCGCAATCCGGTGCCGTCAGGTGTTGCATAATCGCCCCCAAACACGGAAAGTTTAGGACGCTTACCTACAGCAACCTGGCATAAATAGGGCA
>JAYSQD010000040.1:0-17750 GCA_043721835.1 Arenimonas sp.
CGCAGCAAGCATGCGCCCCTACGGGTTAAATTTCATTTTCTAAACAAACAAATCTTTTTGTCTGGATTTTTGATTAGATTTTTGTTTGGACCCATTAAAATTTCGACGATTTTTCTTTCGACTGCCGTGTTTATTCAACACTACTTTACTGAGTTCACGGGTTTCCGTACGTTGTCGCCAAACGGTGTAATTGGCCTTTGCTTCGCGTGCCGCTTGTTCTGGCTCGATAATGGGCATCGGATAATTTTCGCCAAGCACTACGCCGTAACGTGACAATTGATCGGCATCGATAAGCCAAGGCGCATGAATCATTTCGTTTGGCAGTTTGCGTAATTCCGGCAACCAATAGCGAATAAATTCACCGCGCGGGTCCTGGTCCTGGGATTGTTTTATCGGATTATAAATACGCGGAATATTAATGCCCGTAGTGCCGCTTTGCATTTGTATTTGCGGGTAGTGAATGCCGGGCTCGTAGTCGGTAAATAATTTTGCCAAATGCTGTGCAATCGGCGGCCAATGCAGCCAGAGTTGATACGAAGCCACCGACACCAACATCGCGCGCATTCTGAAATTTATCCAGCCGGTCGCTTGCAGGCGCCGCATGCAGGCATCGACAAAAGGCAACCCGGCTTGGCCATTAGCCCAGGCATTGAAATAATCCTGATTAAATTGGTTCTCTCGCATGCCGTCAAAGCCGCGATTCATATTTTGAAATTCAAGCTCGGGTTCGGACTCGAATTTCTGGATGAAATGACAGTGCCAATGCAATCGGGCTTCAAAAGCGGTGAACGCTTTATAGCGTTCGCTATTTTTTGCGCGTGCTCTCTCGTATGCAGTGCGCTGCAAAACTTCGCGCATGGATATTGCACCTACGGAAAGCGGCACCGATAAGCGCGAACAGGCTTGCGGCGCGGTATTGGGGCTGCTCATTTGATAGTGATAGGAAAGTCCGCGTTCAGTAAAAAAACTATCCAGATATTTAAGCGCCAATTTTCTGCCGCCGCGCTGGCGATGCGGGCATCGATCTTCTTTAATGCCTAAATCGTGCGCACTGGGCAACGCTTCACTCACAATGTTTTGAGCGGCTTCAATAGTCGCTGGCAGCGGCTGCACGGACTGGTTCATATGCGCTTCCCAATGCTTGACCCAACCGCCTCGCTGTTTCAATCTTCGCACTACACCGAACTGCTGAATTTCCGTCCATCCAATCGCATTCTCTTTCGCCCAACTTGCCACGCGTTTATCACGTTCAAAGGTGAAAGCGTTGCCGGTTTCTTCATGTGACCACAGCGCTTGCACTTGATGATCACGCCTAATACTTTCCAGCACTTCGATGGCTTCGCCTTGACGAATTATCAATGACAATCCGAGTTGATGCAGGGCGTCACGCAATTCCAACAGCGACTCGCGTACGACTTCCCAATGTCGCGCGCTGGTGTCGGCCGCTTTCCAATAATCGGACTCCACAATATATAGCGGCAACACTGGGCCACGGGCCGCGGCTTCGCGCAGCGGCACATGGTCATGCGTGCGCAAATCGCGTTTGAACCAGACTAATTGGGTATTGGCCATACCTTGAATGATCCATCATCTTTAGTGGCGTATTCGTGAATTTAAGCGCGTAGCAGTATTTCTATAAAGACTACAAAAACCCATGCCTGCCATTGCATTGATAACTGCCAAAACAAGGCTAAAAGCCTTACTATCCGATTTTAAATAACCGTGAGCGCACCATGCCGCGTTGGCTCTGGATTACCTTAACTTCATTACTATTGCTATTAGTTTGGCTCGGGTTACGCTCGTCGGAACCAGTTCAGCTGGCAGTCGTCGGTACGGACGGTGTCAGTGTCATTAATTGCCCGTTGCCGAAAAAATTTCGACAAACCGATATTCCATTACAAAGTGATATTGGCAATCGTATTCAGGAAATAAAACTCGGCGAAACTACCATTATTCCGCTTGCCGGTTTTAGTTTGCAGGCGCGCGTGCTGTCTCGTGAAAATTACAGTTTCGATCCAGGCGCAGAGTTCTCGCCAGTTGATCTGGCATTAGGCTGGGGCCCGATGGCAGAACCAGGCATGGCCGAAAAACTCAACGTCAACCAATCAACTCGCTGGTATCGTTATAGTTGGAGTGGCGAAGGCCCACCGATTCCGCTCAATGAAATTATTAGCCACAGCGCTAATATGCATATGGTGCCGGCCAGCAATGCGGTAGCCGAATCACTCAAACACATCTCCAAAAACGATGTGGTGGAACTCAACGGCTGGCTAATCCGGATTGAAAAAAATAATGGCTGGCGCTGGCAAAGCTCATTGTCACGCGATGACAGCGGCGATGGTGCTTGCGAATTAGTTTATGTGTGTTCAATTGAAGTAAAAAAATAATTGTAGGGGCGCCGCCCACCATTATCGAAGTACGGTGGGCGGTGCCCACCCTACATCAAGGCTCGCCATTACTCGGCTTGGCTGGCTCCAACTTTGCTTCTGCGAGCCAAGCTTGCATTGCCGGTAGCGCATAAATCGTGTTGACGTATTGCTCGACATTTTCATCCATCTCAACACCATAGGCCCTGAAACGTACGCAGACCGGTGCAAACATGGCATCGACAATACCGAACTCGTCACACAGAAATTTACCACCTGCGCCAAAACGCGTTCGCAAACCATGCCATATTGCTTGAATACGCAAAATATCGCGATCAGCATCTTCTTTCCAGCGATAAGCATCACTTTTTCGATGACAATTCATCGGCAGCTGGCTGCGTAATGCCGAGAAGCCCGAGTGCATTTCAGCGACCGCAGACCTGGCCGCTGCTCGTGCTTTTAAATCTTTCGGCCAGGCTTTACCGTCGAGGTAGCGTTCATTGATCACTTCACAAATCGCCAATGAATCCCAAATTTTTTCATCACCATCAAGTAATACCGGTACGCGTGCCGTGGGCGAGTAATCGGCTATTCGTTGATAAAATTCCGGCGTGTCCAGCGGCAATTTAATTTCATGAAAAGGCAACTTGAAGTAAGTCATTAATAGCCATGGTCGTAATGACCACGACGAATAATTTTTATTGCCAATCACCAATTCCAAATTCATAAGGTGCCGCTACTAATAGCCTGAATTTGATTACCGCCATACTGGTTCGCTTTTGCCAAGGCTGCAGCAACCCGCTCGAGCATCATTTTACTATTGCGCTCGCCCGGCTGCAGATGACTAACGCCGACGCTTAGAGTAAATTTCATCGCAGGCACCGATGTTGCTTTAATACGGTTAGCGACATTGCATAATCGTTGCGCTAATTCACGCGCTTGGCCGATATTTCGGTCCGGCATCAAGATAACAATATCTTCGTCATCGAAACGCGACATGATGACACCGTAATCTACTTCGTCATTCATGGCTGCGACCAAGGACTGTAAAATTTCGGTTTTCAAGCCAGGGTTGCCTGCCGTATTCTCGGTAAAATTATCAACACTGATTCGCAATATCGCTAATTGTTTTTGCTGCAAAATAGTCGCTTCAATTGAGCGCTTTAGAATATCGTCAAATTTTTCTCGGTTATACAAACCGGTTTCCGGGTCCATTTCCTTGGCATGGCGTGCCAACATTGCTTCAGCAGCATCATCACCGGCAGTAGTTGCCAGTGCAGCGAACTCGGTACCAATATCCATTTCAAGCTCGGAATAATTACGGTCCGATGTGCGCTCTACAATCAATGCACCCCAGCCTGGCTTGGCGATTGGCAATGGTATAACGGCCAAACTTACTTCTTGCAGAGGGCCTTCCGGGCCATCGAAGTCAAGACGAATCTGCTGCGGCGCTTTCATACGACTCAAATTTTTCAACATATTACTGCGTTGATTGATTAAAGACGCATAGCGCTCGGTTGCAGATTTAGGTTCTACAATCAATAAATCTGCATTGTGATAATTTTTGGCAATTACGGCCGACGCTAATTGTGGCAACACCGTTTTCAGACCTTCCAACAAACGGCGATAGGCAATCCATTCCACGTCGCCTTCATTGGCATTTTGTAGTGCAGATTCCAAGCCCGCCATCAACTGCGTACGCGCATTAGCGATTTTTTGATCAGTACTTAATTCTGCGGTCGGCATTGTGCGGCGTTTGCGTCCGCGATTTTGCAATACCGCCCGCAACCATGGAAATAATAAATATACCGACATCAATACCAGAAAGAACACCTGAAAGCCGTATAAATTCAGGCGTGTTGAGGGCAAGCTTTGATTGAAAACAAATGCAGGCGCCCACAAGGCCGCCAACAATCCGAAGGCTACGATCAGCGCCGACCAACGGCTGGAGCGCACATCGAATAAATAGATACCCATCGCCACGCCAATGCAGACGGTCCAAACAACCGCAGTCATCAATTGCAAATTGGTCACACTAAACAGATTGCTTAGCGCAATTAAAATAGCGAAAGCCATCAAAGCCATGGCTGAGCGTGTTACCCACGTCGCACCTTCTGGCCAACGCGCATGAAAGCCCGAGAAGTAATTACTCGCCGATAAAAACGGCGCCGCAGCAAGAATCAGCAAGGCATACGCCAGCGATGGTTTATTGATGAATTCGGTTTTGAGAAATAGAGGAAGGTGCGTGTTGTAGGCAAAAAAACCAAATATTCCAATTAACAAGCTTAGCGCGATCAAGATAGCCTGTGATTCGGCGACTCTTAACTGGCGAAAGATCGCCAGACACATCAAAGCCAATAGTGCAAAATAAAGCGTGCTGAAAAAAGAATCGTCGCTTGCCGATAGTTTTGTTTGCTGCTCCGAGCTCAACAAGGCAGGACTCAGATGCACATATCCCAGAGATTCTATTTCGGCGTATACAACGGCGCCATCGGCAATCGCAGGTGGCAGCAGAAAAATAATTCGGGTCGGCCATTGTCCACGGGTATTTTCGAGATGCGGTGTTCGGCTCGACTGCAAAGGAATAACCGAGATTTTTTTGCCGCTTTTATCCACTTCATATAAAGTAATGGAGCGCACACCTTGGCGTTCAAAACTCAAGGTCATGGGCTCGGCATTGGCAGGCAGTGTCACCTTCATTCGCAGCCAGTGTTTTTCTTGCGAGCGACCAATGATCGAAAACTCATTGCTCACAATGGGACTAAGGCTGACTTTCTGCTCGCCCGACAATATTTCTTCCAAGCGGACATCACTGGGGCTTACCCCCATACTTAAACCCAGATCGATTGGAGCAGGCGCTTGTTCTGATGCCGCATCAGGTTCCGCCGTCTGAGCATTCGCCCAGCCAGATAGTGACAAGCCCACTAGCAATAACGCGCCGATCCAAGTCCGAGCTTTCTGCACGATAGGTCTCCCTCAATCTGCCAAGTGTGCCGTAAAACTGGCCAGAATCAAAAGCCCTGCACTGCAATGCCATGCCAATTGTCGATAAATTACCCGCCTGAGCGGCTGCAAAGGCTAAAATAGGCCGATATTGAATGTCATTAAATACGAGCCCCATGAATCACAACGTCACTACCCTGCCCGACACCAGCCCTGAAAAAACCGATTTTATTCGCCAAATCATTCGCGAGGACTTGGCCTCGGGCAAGCACCAGCAAATTCGCACACGCTTCCCGCCTGAGCCAAACGGTTACTTGCATATTGGCCATGCCAAAAGTATCTGCCTGAATTTTGGCGTTGGCGCCGAATTTAACGGTCTGGTGAATTTGCGTTTCGACGACACCAACCCCAGCAAAGAAGACATGGAATACGTTGAATCGATTCAAGCCGATGTAAAATGGCTGGGTTTTGAATGGACGCAATTACGGCATGCCTCGGATTATTTTGAAACCTTTTATCTCTGCGGCGAAAAACTGATCGAAGACGGCAAGGCGTTCGTCTGTGATTTGAATGCCGAACAAGTGCGTGAATATCGCGGAAATTTAAACGAACCCGGAAAAAATTCGCCATTCCGTGATCGTAGCGTTGAAGAAAATATCGATCTGTTCCGTCGCATGCGCGCCAGTGAGTTTGAAGATGGTGCGCGCACTCTACGTGCAAAAATCGACATGAACAGCGGCAATATTAATTTGCGTGACCCGGCGATTTATCGTATTCGTCATGTCTCGCACCAAAACACTGGCGATGCATGGTGCATTTATCCAATGTATGACTATGCACACTGTATTTCGGATGCACTTGAAGGCATTACGCACTCATTATGCACTTTGGAATTTGAAGACCACCGCCCGCTTTATGATTGGTGTATCGATAATATTGATTTGGCGAAACATTCGTCGCTTTGGCAAAACCTGGTAGATCGCGGTTTCAAAACTGATGTCAGCAAGCCACGACAAATTGAATTCTCACGCTTGAATATCAATTACACCGTGATGAGCAAACGCAAATTAATGGCCTTGGTGACCGATGGCTTGGTCAGTGGCTGGGACGACCCGCGCATGCCGACCTTATGTGGTCTGCGTCGTCGCGGCTATACGCCGGCATCCATGCGATTATTTGCCGATCGCATTGGTATTAGCAAACAAAATTCACTGATTGATTTTTCGGTGCTCGAAGGCTGCGTTCGTGAAGACCTGGACGCCAAAGCCCAGCGTCGTTTAGCGGTGATTGATCCGATCAAATTGATTATTAAAAATCTGCCGGAAGGTTTCTCGGATATTCTGACTTTTTCTAACCATCCAAAGGATGAAAGCGCTGGCAAACGCGAAGTGCCGTTTTCACGCGAAATATGGATTGAACGTGATGATTTTATGGAAGTGCCGCCGAAAGGTTTTCATCGACTAGTTCCCGGCGGCGAAGTTCGGTTGCGTGGCGTGGGTATTGTGAAATGCATTGAGGTGATTAAAAACGGCGAAGACATTATTGAACTACACGGCGAATTAGATTTGGATTCACGCCCCGGCTTACCGGGCTCAGAGCGTAAAGTGAAAGGCACTATTCATTGGGTCAGCACGAAGTCTGGCATCGAAGCTGAAATTCGTTTGTATGACCGATTATTCACTGTC
Organism: Arenimonas sp.; assembly: GCA_043721835.1. Lineage (GTDB taxonomy): Bacteria > Pseudomonadota > Gammaproteobacteria > Xanthomonadales > Xanthomonadaceae > Arenimonas. The sequence continues at coordinate 6,995 of JAYSQD010000040.1, forward strand.
GCCAATCCCGACGATGATCTCGATGGAAAAACCTATCGTGATTACTTGAATCCTGATTCGGTAAGAATTGTAAAAGCCTATGTCGAACAAGGAGCTGCCGCACTATCGGCTGAAACCAATATTCAATTTGAACGCTTGGGTTATTTTGTCACTGATCGCCTAGATCACACTGTAAGCAGGCCGGTATTTAATCGTACCGTTACCTTGCGTGATGTTTGGGCGAAAAGCGCTTAAGCATGAAGATTGAATCACATGAGGGAGGGTGCTTGTGTGGCGGCGTTAGTTATCGAATCCAGGCTCCACTTAATGATATTGCGCATTGCCATTGCGCAATGTGTCGAAAAAATAGCGGCGGCATAGTCACCACTTGGATCACTGTGCCTATAGCAGCCTTTTGCTGGCTTACTGGCGTGGCGGCTGTTTACCACTCTAGCGTGGATACAAAACGCTATTTTTGTTCAAACTGCGGCGCACTACTGGCATTATTCACTGAGCGATCACCCAACACCATCGATGTAACGCTTGCAACACTCAACCATGCGCAACAACACCCGGCAACACGTCACATTTGGTTTGCCGACAAGCTAAGCTGGCTACAACTCGATAAGGAATTACCCCATGAAGATAACGAAAAAATTTAGTGCGACGATTACAAAGCTGGGCCTTGTTATATTTTTTGCCGGTTTGTTGACAGCCTGTCCTCAAGAAGCGAAAAAAACATCAGTGCCAGTAGCCGCAGAGAAGGCCATCGATCCACCAGCGGACGAAATAATTGCAGCCAAACCAACACCCGCAGCGGCGGCAGACAATTCCGATTCAAAAAAATCGACGCCAGGCCTTGTCGATTACAGTTGCAAAACCAGTAGCGACTGCAAAATAAAAGACGTGGGAAGTTGCTGCGGTTATCGCCCTGCCTGCGTAAATAAAGACAGTCCAACTTATGCTGCCGAAGTGAAAGCGCAATGTGGTAAAGAAGGCATGGCCGGCATTTGCGGCTTTCCCAGTATTGGCAGTTGCACTTGCACCAATAATAAGTGTGAAGGTGTAAGCGGTTCAGTAGGTGAGGCAGTCGCTCAATAATGTTGTACGCACAATTACATTTGACACTACCTCCGTGGATACATGATCAAGTTGACGCTGATGCGGTTTACGAAACGGTAGAAAGCCGTATACAACTGGCCGTGCAGTTATCGCAGCTCAATGTCAGCCACCAAAGTGGTGGCCCATTTGGTGCAGGGGTATTCAATAAAGCCGGTAGATTATTAGGCATCGGCGTAAACCGTGTGGTGCCGCATAATTGCTCAGTCGCCCATGCCGAAGTCATGGCACTTACTACTACGCAACAACGGCTGCAAAAATATCGTTTGAACGATGACGGTGAGCGCATCACGCTGGCCACTTCGGCACAACCTTGCTCCATGTGTTACGGCGCCCTGATTTGGGCCGGCATTGACGAATTATTAATTGCCGCGCGTGCCGACGACGTGCAAACGCTGGCCGGTTTCGATGAAGGCCCGCTGCCAGATGACTGGAAAGGCGAATTGGAAAAGCGCGGCATTGAAGTACAAACCGATTTATTGCGCGATCAAGCGTGTGCGGTACTCAAAGAATATGGCGAGAGCGGGCTGGTGTATTAATTTCTCTTCTACAAGAAGTTTTTTCGGGGAGTAATCCCCTCCTACAAGAATTATAAAATGAATGGTTTGCTCTGCTACTGCCGTCAAGGCTTTGAACCCGACCTTGCCGCCGAATTATCCGAGCGTGCAGCGAATGCCGGTTTTCATGGTTATGCAAAAACCGAAAAACTGAGTGGCTATGTTACTTATATCTGCGAGGACGCTGCCGCTTTATCCAGAAGCGTGCGTTATCACGACATTGTATTTGCTCGCCAAAAGTTACAACTTTTCGCTGAACTAAAAGACTTGAATCCAACAGATCGTGTTACCCCGATGCTGGAATTTATTGCCGGCCGTGGCCGCTTCGGCGACATCTTGGTCGAACATCCCGATTCCGACGAAGGCAAACCGCTGTCTGGTCTCGCGCGAGCGTTTACCAACGCATTGCGTCCTGCGCTGCGTAAGCGTGGTTTATTGAGTGATAAAGAAGACGCTCGCTTGCCGCGTCTGCATGTTTTCTTTTTGGCAGGCACACACGCACTGCTCGCCAGTTCAGACCCAGCGGATAGCTCGCCGTTTCCCCAAGGCGTGCCGCGCCTGCGTGCTCAAGCCAATGCCCCCAGTCGCTCGGCTTTGAAACTCGACGAAGCCCTGATGATTTTTTTGAATGATGCCGAACGCGAAAAAATTCTCAAACCCGGCATGCATGCCGCAGATTTAGGTGCAGCGCCCGGCGGCTGGAGCTGGATATTGACCAAGCACGGCCTGCATGTGTCTTCGATTGATAATGGACCGATGTCGGAAACCGCCATGGCAACCGGATTAATCAATCATATTCGTGCCGATGGTTTTTCATGGCAACCGCCCAGAAAACTCGACTGGATGGTATGCGACATGGTTGAATCACCTCGCAAAGTCGCCCATCGCATGAGCGAATGGTTCGCCAACGGTTGGTGCAAACACGCTATTTTCAATTTGAAATTACCGATGAAAAAACGCTGGGAAGAAACCCGGCTCTGCCTGGAAGAATTTGAACAAAAATCCGGCAAGTCATTGCATATGCATGCAAAACAGCTCTATCACGATCGCGAAGAAATTACGGTGTTTGCCACGGTGATATAGGGTGCGCCTTGGCGTACCGACATGTCACGTAGCCCGGGTCACGCTCCACCGACCCGGGAAAATCTGCGAAACATTTAAGTTTCGTGACCGCCAGTAATTCAAAAAATGAATAATCGCATTTGGTTGAGAACCCGGGTCGGTGAAGCGGGACCCTGGCTACAGGCTACTCAAATTTGCAGTAAAAATACGGCGAGCATTCACTCGCCGCATTTATTTTCACAATGACAATTAATATTTGCTAATGGCAGGCGTCTGAGGTGGCTGTATCGTACGGAGTGAATTGATAAAGATTGAATGGCTGCCACTACTGTTGTTGCCTTTACCATCAACTGCATCAGATGAAATACCAACGCCAATGTTCAAGTTACTAGATGCCATTGAAGCTGGTGCGGTAAAGACCAGTATAAATTCAGGACGACTACCCACAACAAGGTCACTATTGGCGGCACATAAAAAATTGGCGCTGGGGTTAGATTGGCTTAACACGCATGTCCAACCAGTCGCTGCAATTAATTTGAACGCACTTGCCGGTCCATTGGTACTTATCGCGACAACGGCATTTGCTGCTGCATCGGGACCATAGTTGTCGACCACTATATTAACTCGGGCTACATTTTTAACATAAACACTGATCTGGCCACGCGTGCGAATTGCCAAGTTGGACTCGGGCACCTGCACGATAAATTTGCCGAAACTAATCGGAAAATCACCCACCGCAATAGTGGTAGATACAGTATTGGTTCCCGGATCAATCACCGATACCGAATCACTATTGCTATTGGCGGCATAAACAAAACCATTACTAGGATTGACTGCGATACCCCAAGGCTGATCGCCCACCGTCACTTTGGTGATAAGCGTGTTGGTAAGAGCATTAATCACGGCGACATTATCATTGCCGTAACTGGTCACATACACACGACTACCATCGGGACTAACGGCCACACCACTAGGGGCGATGCCGACCGGTACTGTAGCGACAATGGTATTGGTACTAGTATCAATCACTCTGATAGATGAATCGTTGGTGACATACAAACGGGTGCCGCTAGGATTAATATCCAAACCAAATGGATAGTAAGAGCCACCACCCATGGGGATATTTGCCACTACGGTATTGCTTGCGGTATCAACGACGGCGACAATGCGACCACTGGAATTGTGTGCAACATAGGCGCGAGTGCCGGCCGAATTTACGACAACGCCAACTGGCTGCGAACTCGTAGGCACGGTTGCAACGACGGTGTTGGTGGCGACATCAATAACCGACATAGTGTTGCTGTAGCGATTGGTGACATAAACCTTGGTACCGGCTGGATTGATGGCAATATATTCAGGGTTATTACCAACGGGAATCGTGGTGATCAAAGCATTGTCTGAAACACCAATAACCGACACAGTATTGGAGTTAAAATTAGCGACATAAATCTGTGTCCCGGCAGGAATGCCTGCTACAGCCAGAGGACCTGATGTAACAGGAATGGTCGACACAACGGTATTGCTGGTGGTGTCGATAACCGAAACAGTGTTTGACGAGTAATTCGCGACATAGGCATAAGCGCGGCGGGCTTCTGCCGGTTGCGCTACCATGATGAACGCTGTGATTGAAATCAATAACGCATGCTTGAAGATTAACGGCATCCAATACTCTCCCTGTAAATGATGTGCATTCGAATCCTATCTGGATGCGAATGAAAATTTTTCCTGATAACAAGTTTGCTTCGAACTTGTGATTAAGCATGCAGGAAAAATTATGGGCAAAGTAGTTCCGTAACAAGTCTTTGCATGCTGCAAATACAAATAAAATCAATCAATAAAAATTATGAGTTTTATTGTGATTGCTATCACACTACACGCAATGTGATCTATTGGCCTGTTGCTTGCTTCAATAGAAAATTTTGAATTGGCGGCAAGCGATCGGCAATGCCAAACGCATGGCCGCGCAAAAGTGTCGATAACACGTCGTCATTCGAGAACACGCGATTGATCGATTCATAATGAATAAGCCGCGACCTACTATTAGTGCTTATTAGTATTTGCAGCAGGTGAGATAATAGGCGGCTTGATAGTTCTATTGGCATCCACACGCATCGAAAAACGATAGGCATTATTCAATACGTTCGTGTCAACCGACTCGGAAATAAGCTGTGATGTAACTATTAGCTTACTCGAGGCCATCGAACTTGGAACAATGAAACGTAATGTTATCGCCGAACGGTTGCCGACCGACATGTTGCCATAGGCCGCACAAACGAAAGTTGCCTTTTGAGCATTGGGATTCTGCATACATGTCCAACCATCCGAAATCGTTGCATACATTGACGATCCCGGAGCATTGGTCTCTACCAGTACGTTCGGGTTTACTGCTTTTTCAGGGCCATAGTTATCCATCTCGATATTGATGTATGTGGTACTCCCCACTCTCACACTAGCCAGCCCACTAGCACGAATTGAAAGGTTCGCCTGCTGGTCAACCGGGAGATGCTGCGAAATGAATACGCCGGTGCTTATCGGATTATTACCCACCGGAATAGTGGCAACAACGGCATTGGTATTAGCATCGATTACCGCAACACTATTTGAATCAGGCAGTGTCACATACACTGAATTATCGGCGGGATTAACCGTCAGACCTGATGGCGCAGAATCGAGTGTTATGGTTGCGACGACGGCATTCGTTGTGGTGTCGAATACGGTTACGAATTTATGAAATGCGTTTGTCATATAGATTCTATTGCCGTCAGGACTAATGGCTATTTCATCCGCACCGAAAATGGATGGTATTTTGTACTTGGAAAAACGGCTGAAAGTATCCACTACGGACAATGTTCGTTCGCCGTTACTGTATACATAAAGCAATGTTCCTGACCGATTGAGCACCAACGATTGCGGTCCAAGCCCCCAATAGCCAGTAGTGGCCCACGTATTGGAAACCAGATCCAGACCGACCACACCTCCATAGGAAATAGCTTCAGATACATAGGCGAAATTTCCCAGGCGGTTGACTGCAAAACCCCTCAATGAATTCGGACCTGGAATTGTGTAGGTCGCCAGTACAGCGTAATTTGCCGTGTCAATCGTAAATATGTTTCCAAGGAAATCATTGTGCGAAAACAATCTAGTGCCATCTGCGTTCAAAAAGAGCACGCCTCCGGGAAGAACGGGGTTCGCAATTACTGTGTTGGTTGACGTATCAATAACCGAGACCGTTTCATTGTTTCTGACGTAAGCTCTGGTCCCCTTTTCGTTTACTGCCACATAAGTAGGGTTTGAACCCACTGTAATAGTATCGATGACTGTTCGCGTATTCGTGTCAATCACGGAAACCGTGCCGTCGTTTTTATTCGCAATGTAGGCGCGCGGGAGCGAGTAGGCTATTTCCGAAAAAAAAGCGAATACAAAGGGAATACCCAAAATGACGGTTTTTAAAGAGGTTTTCATTTTTGACGTTAACCGACGATTCCAGCTGCAAGTATAACATTCCACCTTATTTTCGGCAGGCTAACTGCCTGATGCTTGCCGCAACAAGAAACTACGCAATGGCGGCAGGAAATTGGCAACCCCAAAAGCATGCCCACGCAAAAGTGTCGGCAGTACATCATCATTCGAAAACACGCCATTGATCGCTTCAAACGAATAGGCGGCGATAGCATTTTCGCTAATGCGTTGACGGGCCCAGCGTTCTAGCTTGTGTTGTGAAATCAGATTTTCATTTTTTTGTTTGAAATTTTCCGTGGAAAACTTCGCTTCACTGAGTAAGCTCAGCATTGCTGCCACATCGCGCAAACCTAAATTCACTCCCTGCCCCGCTAGCGGATGCACGGTATGGGCGGCATCACCTATCAGCGCGATACGTCCGACCAGCATTTGTTTTGATAATTGTCTTTGCAAGGGGAATGTCGCACGTTGCGAGACTTCCGTTACATTGCCCAAGCGTGCATCGAACGCCCGCGTAAGTTCGCGACAAAAAGTTTCTTCATCACAATGCAAGAGTCGTTCGGCTTCGTCATTGGGCAAAGTCCAAACAATGGAACAGCGACCATCACTATAAGGTAAAAAAGCCAAGGGCCCGGTAGCAAGAAAGCGTTGCCAAGCGGTATTCTGATGTTCAAATTCGGTGTTTACATAGGCAACGATACCGCGCTGGCCGTAATCTTTTTTATCTAACTGCAGACCCAATAATTCACGTACTTTTGAACTCGCACCATCGGCACCCAAGATTAGACCAGCCTTGATTACATCGCCGCTATTTAATTTTATCGTGACACTATTTTCCTGCTCGATGCTTTCCAGTTTGTCCGGGCAAAAACACTGGATGCGGTTTTCCTGTTTTATCGCCTGCCACAAGGCGTCGGCAATATTATTGTTTTCTATAATGGTGCCCAAGAATTCCTGTGCTTGCTGACTGGCCGAAAGATGTAATTCATTGCCGGCCGCTGCATCCCATACCCGCATATCGGTATATGCCTGAATACGACGAGCGGCGATTTTTTCCCAGACGCCACAGTTTTCTAGTAATTTTCGATTATCGTTTGCCAGTGCCACAACACGTAAGTCCGGCGGAGCTTGCGACCATGCTTTGGGTTCGTGTGCTTCAACCAAAGCAACCCGATAACCGGCGCGCGCCAGCGACAAAGCTGCACAGCTGCCTACTATGCCGGCGCCAATCACGGCAATGTCAAAAGACTTCATGACGATCTCCGCGCAAGTGTGGGGATTTTTCCCCGATAACCCATCGCACCATTCACGATTGGCGCCTGCAAATCAGGGCTCAGCCCCAAGCCTAAAAAACCAAGCGAGCGCAGGCTTTTTGCCAGCGTATTTTCCTGCGAGGTAAAACGTGCCAAGCCGTCACTAAAGGCAATCGTCTGCTCGCGATCTACGCGGCGAGCTTCCTGATAACTCGATAAAAAATCGGCACTTTGCAGTTCATGATGTTGCAAACATTCGGCAAAACTCAAGGCATCACGCAGGCCCAGATTAAAACCTTGAGCGCCAATCGGGTGCAGTGTTTGCGCGGCATTGCCCATCAATACACAACCGGCGCCAACAATGTTTTTGGCAATGACTTTTTTCAGTGGATAATGCGTGCGTACGCCCACCCGGCGAATACGGCCTGCGCGCCAGCCAAAGCGCTGCTGAAAATAATCGATATAGTCGGCATCATTAAAACTCTCGACACGCGTGACGTCCTCGTTAGCAACGCCGCAAAGTGCCCCGTACTGACCACCCGGCATTGGCAACAGAGCGACCGGACCTTGCGATGAAAAACGTTCAAACGCAGTGCCACTGGAAACCTGATCGGTTTGCAAACTGCTTACAAATAAATGTTGCTGGTAATCAAAATCTTCCGTTGCAATATTCAAGGCAGCACGCACCATAGATTGCGTACCGTCGGTACCAATGATTTTTCGGGCCGATAATGTTTGTTGTTTTCCATCGCATTCAATAATCACTTTGGGCGAAGTGGCATCAGGTAACACTTGCAATACTTTTGCTGGGCGATAAAGGCTGAGGTTTTTCAATTCGGCCACACGTGTTTCCAACGCCGCACCTAAATCACGCGCCAGCACTACGCCACCGAAGTATTCACGTTGATAATCTGCGGCTTTGATATCGACACTTCCAAAGTCACCGACACGACTAATATGAATGCGGCGAATCGGGCTAAAACCATTGGCAAAATGTTGCGCGACTGATAAATGTTCCAGCGCAATCAGGCTGGCAGCAGACAGGGCCAATTTGCGTTCGTTAAAGCCGGGCGCACCGACACTGGGGACACTCGCTTCCACCAAGCCGACCTGTAAACCGCTGTTTTCCAGGGCGCAAGCGAGGCTCGCCCCAACCAAACCGCCACCCAAAATTAAAATATCATGCATGTCATCACATCAATCTTTAGCCAGAGCTCGGCCGCTTGGGGTATTCTATTGTCCTTGATGGTATCCCGCTACGGATTTTATTATGTCGAATACTCAAAACGCCTCCTTCGCTCCCGGCCCGTTCACACTGGTGCTGATGATTGTATTGGCAGCACTTAGCCGCTTACTGCCGCACCCGCCAAATTTTTCGCCGGTCGAGGCCATGGCTTTGTTTGGTGGCGCGTATTTTGCGCAACGCTGGCTCGGAGTGTTGGTACCTTTATTGGCGATGTTGCTGGCAGATTTCTTTTTAGGTTTCCATAGCGGCATGCCTGTGGTCTATGGCGCCATTGCTTTAATTTCAATTTTGGGCTTTAGCTTGCGCGGCAAGGTTTCGATATTGCGGGTTGCCAGCTTCGGTTTAGTGGGCGCCACTTTGTTTTTCGTGATTACTAATTTCGCGGTCTGGCTTGGCGGCAGCATGTACCCGATGACAGCAAGCGGTTTATTGACCTGCTACATTGCTGGCATTCCTTTCTTTCATTGGCAACTCGCGGGCGTCGCTACTTATAGCGTGATTTTATTTGGTGGCTTCGCTTTTTTGCGCTCCAACCTGCCCGCTTTAAAAACACAAACTGTATAAAAAACTATGGGTAATCGTCTTTCTAAAATTTATACCAAAACCGGCGACGATGGCTCCACCGGCCTGGGTGATGGCAGCCGCGTTTCAAAAGACTCCGCTCGAGTAACGGCTTATGGAACAGTCGATGAAGCCAATAGCGCTATCGGCCTGATCTTGGCCTGCGAGATACCAGATAATGTTCGTGAAATTTTAGTATCGGTACAGCACCACATGTTTGATTTGGGCGGCGAACTTTGCATTCCCGGTCATTCGGCTATCTTTGATGACGACATCACGCATCTGGAAAATACGCTCGATAAATTCAATGCCGATTTACCGCCGCTAAAAGATTTTATTCTGCCTGGTGGCGGCATGGCGGCATCGCATTGCCATTTGGCTCGTACCATTACGCGCCGTGCTGAACGCGAAACGGTAACCCTTTCGCACCATGATGCAGTGCGTCCGGAAGCTATTCGTTATCTCAATCGTTTATCGGATTTATTATTTGTACTAGCGCGCGTCCTTGCGCGCTCCAGTGGCCACGGCGAAGTGCTCTGGAATCATCAGCGCCGAAAAAGCTGATCATGCGTATTTATACGCATCCCGATTGTCTGCTGCACGACCCCGGAACTGGCCACCCCGAATGTCCCGCCCGTTTGTATTCGGTGATTCAGGCGCTACATAACGCCTTGCCCATGCTGGAATGGCAACATGCGCCACAGGCAGAGCGGCATCAACTGGAACGCGCTCACAGCAAAGACCTAATCGAAAAAATTCTCGACACTGAAATACAAGAAAGTTTTCAGATTGACTCTGACACGATGATGTCGCCGAACTCGGCATCAGCAACATTGCATGCCACTGGTGCCGGCATTGCCGCTGCCGACGCCATTATGCGGGGAGATATTAAACATGCGTTTTGTGCAGTGCGGCCGCCTGGCCATCATGCGACCCGAAATACTGCCATGGGGTTTTGTCTGTTCAATAATATTGCAGTGTGCGCGCAACATTTACTGACGGAATATAAATTACAGCGCATTGCCATCGTTGACTTTGATGTGCATCACGGTAATGGCACGCAGGATATTTTTCAAAATGAACATCGTGTTTTTTATTTAAGTTCACACGAAGCCGGTATTTATCCTAACACCGGTCTGGCCGAAGATAATCAAGCACAGCGCTTGAGTAATGCCTTACTTATGCCTGGCAGTGGTAGTGCGGATTTCCGCGCGCTTTGGCAACAAAAGTTTTTACCGGAATTACTCGCCTACCAGCCCGAAATTATTCTGGTATCGGCCGGGTTCGATGCGCATCGCCTGGACCCACTTGCCGACTTGAACCTTCAGGCTGATGATTATTTCTGGCTTAGCCAAGAGCTTGCGAAAATTGCGAAAGAATTTTCTGAAGGCAGAATTATTTCCATGCTGGAAGGTGGCTATAGCCTGACCGCGCTCCGCGAATGCAGTGTTGCGCATTTGCGAGGGTTGATGGCGGGTCGGGCCTAGAAGGCCCTCCTACGTAGGAGGGCCTTCTAGGCC
>JAYSQD010000041.1:0-44984 GCA_043721835.1 Arenimonas sp.
CGCCTGCTTGCTGCGCCCAAGCTCGTTCGCAACCCCTGGGCGCAGCAAGCAGGCGCCCCTACGGTCAGTATTACGAAAAATAGGTAACCCTCGCCAAAACAGCAGCAACAGTCATAATGTTGAATTGGAGACGAGATAACAAATGCCGACCGCCCGTATTTTTTTGCTGACCTCACTGGCCATGATCGCTTTTGCCGGTAACTCATTGCTGTGTCGTCTGGCACTAAAAAATACCACTATTGATCCAGCCAGCTTCACCAGCATCCGTTTAATTTCAGGTGCCATCATGCTTTGCCTGATAATAGGCATGCAGCGTAAAAAAATAAACAATGCCGGTAACTGGCTATCGGCCTTTGCATTGTTTGCCTACGCGGCGGGGTTCTCGTTTGCCTACATCCATCTATCTGCCGCTACCGGCGCGCTGCTGCTTTTTGGCTCCGTGCAAGCGACTATGCTCGGCTATGGTTTTTGGGCAGGAGAACGCCTGCGTGTGTGGCAGATCACCGGTCTTATCCTTGCCTTGGCTGGTCTGCTTTTGCTTTTGCTGCCTGGTATTTCTGCACCGCCAATATCAAGCTCATTGCTGATGATAGGCGCCGGCATTGCATGGGGAATTTATTCTTTGCGCGGCAGAGGAATCAGTGACGCAACCTTGGCAACGACCGGAAATTTTTTACGTGCCGCCGCCATTGCCATCGTCTTGAGTGTGTTGCTGCTCGCCAAGCAATCACTCGATCACGCCGGCATTGTCTACGCTATTGGTTCCGGCGCGCTCACATCAGGCATTGGTTATGCAATTTGGTACACCGCCTTGCCAGCATTAAAAGCAAGCACCGCAGCCACCGTACAACTGAGTGTCCCAGTGATTGCCGCAATAGGTGGAATGCTATTGCTCAACGAAGCAATCAGCCTGCGGATTATTTTTGCCTCCGTGGCTATTCTGGGCGGAATAGCATTAGTGATAATGCAAAAAAATAATAAAGCTTCGTAGGGTGGGCACCGCCCACCATTTTCGCCATCTTGAACAATGCTGGGCGGTGCCCACCCTACGCATTGTTGGATAAGCCTTGATCACTCTAAAGAAAAATAAAATAGTAAGCTAAAATATCCCAACCAAATCAGGCGCACCGCATTGAACTCCATCCTCGAAACCCATGAAATAGAAACCGCTGCAAATCCATCCATCAGCATTATTTGGCTGCATGGCCTCGGTGCCGACGGTTTTGATTTTGCGCCGATTGTGCCAGAACTCATTCGAAAAAATTGGCCCGCAATTCGTTTTGTATTTCCACACGCGCCGCTTCGCGCCGTGACCATCAATAATGGTGTTCGTATGCGGGCCTGGTATGACATCAAGAGTTTTGATTTCAATCAGCGGGCCGATGAAACCGGTGTGCGTGAAAGCATGCAGCAAGTCGAAGCCCTGATTGCCCGTGAAAACGAACGCGGCATTCCGGCATCGCGTATTTTTCTGGTCGGCTTTTCGCAAGGTGGTGCGATTGCGCTGGCAACAGGCTTGCGACGTGAATCAGGCTTGGCAGGTGTCATGGCTTTATCAACGTATTTACCGATGGCCGATACCACGGCTCATGAAATAACACCGGCGGGTAAAAACACGCCAGTGTTTTTCGCTCATGGCAGCGGTGACCCAGTAATACCTGTCGCCATCGGCAAGGCCAGCTATGCAGCGCTGACGCAAATGGGCGTTAAGACACAGTGGCAGGATTACCCGATGCAACATGCTGTCTGCGCCGAAGAAATATCTGATATGGCGAACTGGCTAGAGCAACAGTTTGCTTTGTAGCCCGATAGCTTCACAAGACTTGCAAGCAAGCCCCGGGGCTTGCATGATTCAAGCATGAAAGTTTTGATTGCTGACGATGAAACATTGGCACGCGAGCGCACCGCCGAACTGCTGCGTGATATTCCCGATTGCACACTGATTGGCCAAGCGGTGAATGGTCGTGATGCCGTTGAGCAAGCGATCGCCTTGCAAGCCGACGTGGTGCTATTGGATATTGCAATGCCGGTAATGGACGGACTGGAAGCTGCGCGACATTTGCATGAGGCAGCCAACCCACCCTGTATTATTTTTTGCACGGCATTCGATGAACACGCGCTCGCCGCTTTTGACGCCGCGGCGATTGATTATCTGGTCAAGCCGTTTCGTAAAGAGCGTTTGCAGCAAGCTCTGGAACGCGCTCGCGCGCAACGCGCGGGCGCAGACTCTGCCATCAAAAAAATGGCCTCGGCAAAACAACGTACCCATTTAAGCGCTAGTTTACGCGGTAGTTTACGTCTGATTGCCATTGACGATATTTACTATCTGCAAGCCGATGAAAAATATGTGGTGGTACACCATGCCCGTGGCGAAGACCTAATCGAAGAATCGTTGAAATCGCTCGAAATCGAATTTGCCAATACCTTTTTGCGTATCCATCGTAATTGCCTGGTATCGCAAAATGAATTTCTGGAATTGCGGCGTGATAATGACGGTAGCGTGCATGCAATTTTGCGGCACGGCAAACAGGCGCTCGAAGTCAGCCGTCGATGTGTGCCGGGGCTGCGCGAACAATTAAAACATTTGTAGGAGGGCCTTCTAGGCCCGAAAGACAAGCCGACAAACCTTTCGGGCCTAGAAGGCCTTCCTACCTAACAATATCGTTTTATCTAGCGCCGCATTATTGCCGCGCGTAATTCAGACGACTCCAACAATCGAATGCCAACAACTTGACTAAAGCCTAAACTCAAATGCCCGAATTACCCGAAGTTGAAACCACCCGCACTGGTTTAGCACCGCATTGTGAAGGTCGTATTATTCGCAGCGTCATTTTGCGGCGCCCGGATTTACGTTGGCCGATTCCAAAAGAAATAAAAAAAATCCTGCCGTCGCAAACTATTATTAAAGTACGACGACGTGCAAAATATTTATTACTCGACACCGAACCGGGCAGCGCTTTACTGCATCTGGGTATGTCGGGCTGTTTGCGGGTCTTGCCACAGAACAGCAAAGTCGAAAAACATGATCATGTCGATATCGTTTTAGATAATGACACCGTGATTCGTTTTACTGACCCACGTCGTTTTGGTTGCCTGCTCTGGCAGCCTGCTGGCGATATCCATAGCTTATTGCAGCATCTTGGGCCGGAGCCTTTGTCGGATTTATTCGATGGTGATTTTTTATTTGAACGCAGTCGTGGCCGTCGCACACCGGTCAAACATTTTTTGATGGATCAATCGGTAGTCGTGGGGGTCGGTAATATTTATGCGGCTGAAAGTTTGTTCAAGGCTGGCATTGCTCCGCAGCGCGAAGCCGGTAATATTTCGCGAGCGCGCTATCAAGCCTTGGCGGCGGCGGTAAAAAGTATTTTGAGTTATGCCATCGCCCGTGGCGGTACCACGCTGCGTGATTTTTTGAATGCCGACGGTGCGCCGGGTTATTTCGAGCAGGAATTATTCGTTTATGGTCGCGAAGGCCAAGCCTGCAAGGTCTGCGGCAAGCCTATTCAGGACTTAAGGATGAGCAATCGAGCGAGCGCTTGGTGTAAAAAATGCCAGAAATAAGCATTTTTGCGTAACAATTCGTAACACAAAGCCCATTGCGCTTACACTAAGCACTTAAACCCGCTAAGACGGGACCGGGGATTGCATGGCTGAAGCAGCGGACATTACCTTATGGCTTAACGCTGCGCGTAGCGGCGATAAAAGCGCATTGGATCGCGTGCTCTCCACGCTGTATGCCGAACTGCATACCATGGCGCGTCGCCACTTGGGCGGCAATCAGGGTCATACGCTCGACGCCACCGGCCTGGTGCACGAGGCCTATATCAAGTTGATTGGTCGCGGCAGCGCAGAATTTGAAGATCGCGCGCATTTTTTCGCTTACGCCGCTTCTGCCATGCGCAGTGTCGTGGTCGATTACGCACGTCAGCGGCTCGCGGTAAAACGCGGCGGTGATTTGCATCGGGTGACTGAATTGCCCGATGATGCCGGCGGTGGTTTGCGTCTGGATGAAGATTTGCTCGGCCTGGATACCGCCCTGAATCGGCTGGCGGCGGTCGATAAAAAATTGGCGCAAGTGGTCGAGCTTCGTTATTTTGCCGGGTTATCAGAAACCGAAATCGCGGAATTATTAAAGCGCTCCGAGCGCAGCGTGCGGCGCGACTGGCAAAAAGCTCGTCTATACTTGCTGGCATCACTCCAAGATTAAACGGTAATCATGCATACCGAGCGCTGGGCCACTCTGTCACCCTTGTTGGATGAGTTGCTCGAGCTCAGCGGCGACTCACGTGAAGTGCGTTTGTATCAAATGCAGGAGCAGTATCCCGAACTTGCTCAAGAATTATTGAAGATGATGGATCTGGAAAAAAGTCATCCCGACTTTATGGCCGAACCACTGGCGAATCTCGATAATTTAAGTCCACGCATTAACGATGAAATCGGCCCGTACCGGCTGGTCAGTTTGCTCGGCGAAGGCGGCATGGGGCAAGTCTGGCTCGCCGTGCGTTCCGATGGTTTGTATGAACGCCGTGTTGCCCTGAAATTATTGCGTCCGGGCATTGGTGATGCCGGGCTTCGACAACGCTTCACCCGCGAACGGCAAATTTTGGCGCGCCTGGCGCATGCCCATATTGCACGTTTGCTAGACGCCGGCATTATGGCCGACGGTCAGCCTTATTTGGCACTGGATTATGTCAACGGCGAACCAATTACCGATTACGTTAAACGCCTGAATCTGGATTTACGCAGTCGTCTTTTATTATTTCGCCAAGTCTGTGATGCAGTCAGTCACGCACATGCCAATCTGGTGGTGCATCGTGACTTGAAGCCTTCCAATATTATGGTGACGCCGAACGGCGAAGTCATGTTGCTGGATTTCGGGATCGCAAAATTACTCGATCACAAAACTGGCGAACATACTGAAATCACCCAGACCGGCCATCGTACTTTTACCTTGCACTACGCCGCGCCGGAACAATTACGCGGCGAAATAATCAGCACGCTGACCGATGTGTATGCACTGGGCGTTGTGTTATACGAAATTCTGGCGGGCTGCAAACCATACACACCAGAACGTAAAACCGATGCCGCCTGGGAAGAAGCCATTCTAAAAGATGAGCCGATCAAACCTTCACAGGCCTTGTTAAAAAACACCACGGCCATTGCGCAAAGTCATAACAAACGGGTGGCAAAACAATTAGCTAATGATCTGGATAATGTGGTGCTTAAAGCCTTGGCCAAAGATCCCGAAGCGCGTTACGCCTCGGTGGAATCTTTCAAGCAGGATTTATTGCGTTATCTCGACGGTCGGCCAGTACATGCGCGTGCCGATAGCATTGGTTATCGTGCACAGAAATATATTCAACGCCATGCCTTCGCCGTTGCAGCCGGTGTTGGTGTGAGTACGGTTTTAGCGGTGGCTTTGGCGATCACCAGTTGGCAAGCTGATCAAGCATTAAAAGAGGCCAATCGCGCCGAAGCCATGCAAGGTTTTATCGTGGCCTTATTTGAAAATACCGGCGACAAGGCCAATCCGGAAGATATTAATGTCCGTGAACTACTCGATGCCGGTGTCCGCCGGGCCGACACCGAATTGCTTAACCAGCCACAGGCACGCGCCGAATTACTTGGCTTGATTGCACGTTTACGTTCGGGCCTGGGTGATGACCGCGAAGCCCTGCGCTTGCTCGATAAACAATCGATGGCCTTCATGCAGCTCGACATCAATACGCCAGCAGAATTACGTCTGGAATCACTCTCCATTCGCGGCCATAGTCTGCGCCAGCTCGGCCAAAACGCCGCCTGTGTGCGTGATTTAGCACCTTATTTACAAGTGGCTGACGATATTGCCGACAAAGCTCCGAAAGCCAGCTCGGATTATTTTTCCGAACTTGGGCGATGTCACGGCGCGCAAGGCGGCGTGAGTGTGGCCCGCGATTTATTTGGCAAGGCACTGCAACTTCGTAAAAGTATAAATAAAGACAAAGCTCCGCAAGCAGAAAGTCTGGCCGACTTGGCAAAACTTTTAGGCGATGAAAAAAAATATCCGCAAGCCATTACCCAGGCACGCGAAGCGCTCACCATGTTGCGCCAAGCCAGTGGTGAACGTAATGCGCTTGGCGTCGGCATTTGGTACGACCTTGGCCGCTTTTATCGTGGTGCCGGCAATCTTCGTGAAGCCGAGGCAGGTTTTAGACAAGCTCTCGATATTAGCCAGAATCGTTTTGGTATTAACCATCCGCTCAATGGCCCAAGCCAGCAAGCACTGGCCGAAATCCTGATCGGTAAAAATGAACTCGATGAGGCATCGCGATTATTGACTTCAAGCAAAGAACATTATCAACGGCAATGGGGCGAAGAAAGCCCACAGCTTGCTGAAATTTCTATGCTGCAAGCTTATGTCGCGCTACAGCGCGACAACCCACAAGACGGCATTGCCTTCGCTAGCGAAGCTCAGCGCTTGTTTGGCAAGTCACAACAAACCGCTCAATACGTTGCCGCCACCTGCCTGCTTGCGCAAGCACAAACGGCACAGGAATTAAGCAGCCCGCTAGCCACGCAAACTGCAGAACGATGCATGTCACTGGCAATCAAACAAAAATCAGCACAACTACAAAACTACTCGGTTGCAATGGCCAATCTGGCAATGGACAAGAGCGACATTGCACTGGCCGATCAACGCTTGAAAATTGCAACATCTTCCGCCAAAACCAGCTCAGCCGGACTGGTGCTCGCGTGGTTGCGTTTACAGGAACTGCAAAAAAGTTTTGCGCTGGCTGATTCCGTATTTGACCGTGTGCAGGCCACTTTAAAACAACAAACTCCTGTACAACAGGATTTATTGCGTGCCAGTACCGCCTTGCGTGCCAATTATTATTGCCGAAATCAACGCTCATTCGATGGCGAAACTTTAAGAGTCAAAGTATTGACAGAAGCTACAAAAGAAAACCCCGAGCGCCGATTGGAAATTCGGCAATTGCAAAATTTTAGTAAAGCTTGCAATTAAAAATCCATGCTCGTAGGAGCGTCCTTTAGGCGCGAAAAACTACGCCAGATCTGTCCCGCCTAAAGGACACTCCTACGGGGATCATGCAAAATTTATGTGCGATCAGGATTTTTTTGAAGGTCGGCTATATCGTTCGTATGACATCAGCAATATTTATTCGTCATACTCAGATCTATCATCCAGCGGCAATACCGCTTGCTGCAAATCGATTCGGCCTTCGCCCGCCATAATCTTTTTAAATTCACTGCGCGATACCGAAACATAACGCTCATTACCGCCAATTTGTACCTGAGGGCCTTCTTTCACCGCGCGACCATTTTCATCAACGCGAACGACCATGGTGGCTTTTTTTCCAGTGTGACAAATGGTTTTAATTTCAATCAGTGAGTCGGCCCAGGCTAATAAATACTGGCTGCCTTCAAATAACTCACCGCGGAAATCAGTACGCAAGCCATAAGCCAGAACCGGAATATTATGTCGATCAACAATTTCAGTCAGTTGCCAAACCTGATTCTTGCTTAAAAACTGTGCTTCATCGACCAGCACGCAATCAATTTTTTGATGCTGTGCGATGGCGCGATTAAGCAAGATTTCCAGATCATCATCACGCTCAAATGCGACCGCTTTTGCTTTCAGGCCGATACGCGATGCAACGATGTTTTCGCCTGCACGATTATCGAACTTGGGTGTGAATATCAGCGTGCGCATGCCGCGCTCATGATAATTGTAGGCACTTTGTAGCAAGGTCGTAGTCTTGCCGGCATTCATTGCCGAGTAATAGAAAAATAATTTGGCCATCGCTGAAACCCGATATAACGATGGCTTGATTATCCCAGACTCGACAGGCCTTTGCTTTACTTCTTCACAGGTTCTGGCCTTACCTCAAGCGGGCCAATATCCACTTTTCCGCTAGGTGGGTTTTTCCATGCTTCGTCCTGCCATTTCGCATATAGCTCAGGCTTCCAAAACTTATCTTGATAATACTGCGAGCCATCAATAGTCTGCGGTCCCGAAGACGTCTGGATGGTAATACTCAAAGTACCCACCATCCCTGTGCGACTACCGGTCACACTATTCTTGGCGCGGCGCAAGGCCGTTGCCAATCGTTTCTTGGCAATATCATCGCCATAGTTTGCGTAAACCTCTTGCCCAAGGCTGATAGCTTGTGCACGCTCGGTTTCACTTAGTACACTCCAATATTTTTCTCGATGCGCCAGCATAGTGGGGTAGTGTCGTTCAGCGGCCAGGTCCATCCAGGCGTATGCCAAGGCCCGATTAACTTCCACACCCTGTCCGTTCCAAAGCATCTCGGCTACCATGCCTTGTGATGGTTTATCGGCAAATTTGGCACCGCGTTTAAAATGTGCGAATGCTTCACTAAACCGATCTTTCTTGTAGGCATTCAAGCCGCGTGTGCGATGCATTAAATCCGGATGTGCATTGATAAAACTTTCTGAAGAAAGAATCGCTTTATCAAGTTGCTTGATCTTTCCATAGCCGTCGTTTGGCAGAGCACAAAACGCAACGAGAACTGCCATCAATACACTATTGACCAGTTTCATATTTCAATTCTCTGTGTTTACTGACTATGCGAGCTACACTTGGCAGCGGCTCGGAATCATGTTTCAAATGGGTGGCAGTTTGTTTACAAGTTATCGCAAACATTCCCTGTCTTGACGGAAATAGTTTAGATAAACCAATGTTTGAACGCATGAGCCAAAAGTCATTGAGTAACAGTCCAATCCCAACCCAGCTTCTGCATGGCTTTTTCGAATTCTGCGTCCCATGCCGCAGTAACTTTCATAGCTTCGGAGCTGACCGGGTGCAGGAACGAGAGCTGCCATGCATGCAACAACATCCGGTGCACGCCCATCATTCTGAAATTGCGATTATGTCGGCCATCGCCATGGCTGGTATCGCCAATCAAATGATGTGAGAGATGTTTTAAATGCCGTCGTATTTGCCGAAAGCGGCCGGTGTAGGGCGTGCATTGCATTAGGGCATAACGTGAACTTTCATGATGGGCGGAAGCCACTTCAATTTCGGCACAGGCCAGCCGCTTGAATTGTGTAATTGCAGGTTTTTTTCCGGGCTTGCCCGGTCCGCCGTCCAGATCGTAATCGACGGTAAATAATTCGTCCGGCCAACCACGACAAATGGCGAGATAGTTTTTTTCAACTTCACGCGTCATGAATTGTTTTCCCAGTGTTGAAGCACTGGAGTTATCGAAAGCAATCAACAAGCAGCCGCTGGTAGCGCGATCAAGCCGATGAATCAGATAAATCTTGCAGCCAAACTGCTCGCGTAAACGGTCATGCAAAAAATCATCTTCGCCACGCGCCAAGGCGCTAGCGTGCGCCATTAAGCCTGCAGGTTTGTTGACAACGGCAATAAATTCATCGCGGTATAAGACTTCGATCAAAGGCTTTGCTTCGATCAAGGGCTTTGCTTCGATCAAAGGCTTTGCTTCGATCAAGGGCTCTGTTTCAGACTCGCTCACGCTTTTTTAAACCATGCCGCCAACATGGCAAAAAAACTGATGCTCAGCGCTGCCCATGTTTTTACATTCAAGTGAAAATAAAGCGGCGACTGTAGATCAAACAAGTAAAATAATACCGCGCATATGAGCAGGCCGACCGCCAAAATCATCGCCACGACACGATACTGAGCCTGCTTTGTTTGACGCGCCAGCTCGGCCAGTTCGTCTGAATGCATTTTCAATTGGTGCTCGCCATTGACCTGCTGAGAAAACCAATTGCGAATCAAGCCCGGCATGTCTGGTGTTTGCGAAATAATTTCCGGCATGCGCTTTTGTAATTCCGACATGAGCGTTGAAGGGCTGTAGCGTTCCCGCAGAATAGTTTCGAGCACCGGTTTTGCCACTTCAAATAAATCGAGCTTCGGATCAAGTTGCCGAGCAACACCTTCAATATTCAACAGGGTTTTTTGCAGCAGAATTAATTGCGGCTGCACGGTTAGTTCATAACGCTGCGCAGTACGAAAAATCTTCACCAATACTTCAGCTAATGAAATTTCCGATAATGGCCGTGTGAAATAGGGTTCGCAAACGGCACGAATGGCCGCTTCCAGTTCATCAATGCGAATATTGGACGGCATCCAGCCGGCCTGCACATGCAGCTCGGCAATGCGGCGGTAATCGTTTTTGAACATCGCCATAAAATTTTCGGCGAGATAATACTGATCGCGTTGCGGGAGTTGCCCGACAATACCGAAATCCAGTGCGATGTATCTTGGATTATCTTTGCGCGTTGCATCCACCCAGATATTGCCCGAGTGGGCATCGGCATGAAAAAAATTATCGCGAAATACCTGGGTATAAAAAAGTCGCACACCTTTGGCAGCGAGTTTGGATAGATCAATGCCGGCTTCGGTCAAGGCTGCTACATCATCCGAGCCTATGCCCGTCACGCGCTCAAGCGTTAGCACTTGCTCGTTACTGTAATCCCAGAAAACTTCGGGCACGTATAAATCGTCCGAATCTTTCCACAGACGCCGCATATAACTTGCGTTGGCACCTTCACGCTGCAAATCTAATTCTGCTTGCAAGGTATTTTCAATTTCATCGACAACTTCCTGCGGACGAATTTTTTCGGCATTGGGATGATGACGATCGGCAAACTTTGCCAAATGTCGCAGCAACCCAATATCGGCTTTAATTTGTTCGGCAATGCCGGGCCTCAATACTTTAACCACTACCGCTTGGCCACTATGCAAGGTAGCCGGATGCACTTGGGCAATCGATGCCGAGGCTAAGGGTGTTTCATCGAAACTTGAAAATAATTCTACAACCGGTTTGCCTAATTGGGTTTCTATTATTTTTTTTGCAGCCGCGCCGGGAAACGGTGCCACTTGGTCGCGCAGTTTTGCTAGTTCATCGGCAATATCTGCAGGTAATAAATCCCGACGTGTAGAAAGTACTTGGCCAAACTTGACGAAAATCGGACCTAATTCTTGCAGCGCCAATCTTAAGCGCTGGCCGCGAGGGAAATTAGCTTCTTCCGAACGCGAAGGAGTAAAAGGTTTTAATAGCCATAACCATTTTCCGAATGCGGTATCTTCCAGCAGCGAATCCAGACGGTGACGTAGCAACACGCGGCCAATACGCACGGCACGTAAGGTCGAACTCATGCGTCCGGCTCCTGTGTTTGTTTCAATTTTTCGAAACGCGCCAATATTCGTTCGGCGCGATCACGCAAATCATCGACGTCTTCATTAAACGCCGCTTGTTCTGCGCCGCTGATAACGTCACGTGATTCCTCGGTTAAATAATCGACGCCGTCTTTGCTGAATTTTTTTGCGAAACTGGCGCCTTGCTTGAAAGCTTCACGCAAAGTTTTCGCAATTTGCGGGCCAATAATGTCACCGAAGGCATCGGCAAAAGGTTTATCCCAATCGGGATCAAAATTTTTCGCCAGACTTTGTAATTGGCGGGCCAATTCGGCATCGCCATTAATGCGTACTTTTCCGACTGGCGCTGCATTACTGGAACGAAAAAAAGGCAGCTGCGACAAAGCGCCGGAAATCGTACTGCGGATTCCCAAATCGGCCTCACTGTCCTGCACCGGACCGACTCTTAGCTTATTGCCGTCAACGGAAATTTCCAAGGCAATTGCTGGCGCTTCCAATGCCAATTGGATGCGGCGCTGATCCAGTTTCGATATCGCCGCTTGTGTGTCCGGGTCTAAGGCCAACACACGATTCAAGGCCTGCTCAAGCGCACGGCCTGCGAGCGGCTTCAGGGATTCAAAAAACGAGACAGAAGTATTCATGAGCCTATTGTATCGGGATTGCCGGCAGGAGCGGTGTAGGAGCGGTGTAAGCCGCGAATGGTCTGCGACGGAGACACACATCGCAGAGACATTATCGCAGGCTATTCGCGGCTTACACCGCTCCTACAGCGATTCCCACCAGGCTCGCAATCGTTTCAAGCCCTCTTCGGTGCTGACTTGCGGGACATAATTGAAATCGCGTTTTGCCGCCGAGATGTCATACCAATGCGGGGTTGATAATTGTTCGGCCAAAAAGCGTGTCATCGGCGGCTCGCCTTTCAAGGGCAAGACATGCCACAACACTTCGAGCACAGCGCCTGCGCTGTAGGCAAGGCTATAGGGAATGCTACCCGTAACCTGTGGTGCATTCGCGACGTTCAATAAAGCATTGACGGTTTCGCGTATCGGTTTGGGCTCACCATTGGAAATAAAATACGCCTTGCCAGAACAGGCACTGCCAATGTCCAGATGATCAAAAGCCTGCAAATGCGCATACACCACATTATCGATATAAGTGGTGTCCATTTTATTGAAACCACCGGCGATAAATTTCAGTCTTCCGGCTTTTGCACGTTCGACCAAACGCGGCAGTAATTGTGTGTCACCGGGCCCCCAAATTAAACGTGGCCGCAACGACACCGTGGCCAGTGTCGATGAATTAGCTGCGATAACATTTTTCTCGGCAATGGTTTTGGTTGCGGGATACGGCGCCTTGAAATTTTCGCCGTAGGCCGTATTGATTTCATTGCCGCCTTCGACCGGTGTGCGACCGGCATGGGTCACACTGGGCGTCGAGGTATAAACCAATTTTCTAATACCGTGCTCGCGACAGGCAGCCAATACATTGTCGGTGCCGAGTACATTGGCATCGTAATAACTTTGATAGCTCCCCCAGGCACCAGCCTTGGCGGCGTTGTGGAAAACCGCATCCTGATTTTTACAGGCAGCCATCACCGCCTGCGGGTCGGCAAGATCACCGAGAATTTGCCGTACGCCCATTTTTTCCAATGCCGGATAAAACGTACGTTGAAAACTGCTGACATCGTAGCCACGTTTTTTCAAGGCCGCACACAATGCCTGCCCTAAAAAACCACCACCGCCGGTAACGAGAATTTTCATCTTTTCTCCTCAGAAATCCCAGACCAATTTACTGAACGCATAAATCCGGCTGGTCTCCAGCTTGTCGGCGTTCAGTGAATTATTGGCCGATCCGGAAACACCAGCAATAAAATATTTAAATGCGGAAGGTTTATATTGATACGACAGCTGATATTGCGCCGCATTATTTTTATTTGAAATGCCCGGGCCAGACTGCACCTGAAAATCGGTGAAGCCTCCATAACTGCCGATCAATTTCAAATGATGTTTCAGATTCAAATGATAATTGGCACTCAGGTATCCACTGTCGATTCCATAGTCGGCCCCTTGTGGTGCTTGAAATCGTGAGTGTGCAACGCGTGCACTAAACTCGAGTTTTGATTTGAAACTGTAATTGGCATACAGCGAAATACTCTCGTCTTTGCCAAGCAAAAAATTGGCATAGTCAATTGAATCGCTACGCCTGATATTGATTGATAAATTAAGGCTGTTGGTCGGCTTGAAACCACAATAGGCGTAAACCGAGCTTCCTTTGAACGACACGTTTTCGTAGTATTCACTGGTTTGGCTTAAGCCCATGCCTATATTGGTTTTATTTTTCAGGCCGATATTGAAAAAAACACTTGCGTCGGAACCCAGTTGAGCTCCTGCAAGCGCCGCAGAATTTGAAATGCCGAAGCCTGTATTCAAATATTCAAAGGCGGATTGTTTGCCAGGTTTATATTGCCATGACGAGCCATGATAAAAATTCCAAAGCCCGACCTGATTAATACCGCCCAAGTCGGCTCTAAAATTCTCATCCATAGCGCTTGCTGTTGTATAAGCGGAATAATACTTGCCGCTATATTGATGATCTAATTGAATGGAATTGCCTTGCTGCTGGCTGGCTAAATTAAACTGGTCTTGCAATACCTCTGAATTGTTTGTGCTTGAATTGGCGACTTGAATCTCGAGCCTTTGCTTGTCGCTGACTGACCAATTTGCATCTGCCGACAATACGCGATTGTCATAGCCGTTTTCGCCTTCACGATACAGCACAAGGCCGCCCACCAGAAATTTATCATTAACTTTATAAGTACTTCGCAGAGCCAGGTTTTGCGAACTTTCTGCGAAGAAAACCGATTGCGAGCTATCCAGGCCGGGCAATATAAATGAGGTTGTGGCGTCCTGCACATAAATCGCACCGAGGCTAAGGTCGCCGTCGCGTCGAATATATTGCAGACCGTATTCGGGGTCTGCCATTGAGCGAGTATTGAGCAGGTTAAGCAAGCCTGAATAAAAGCCACTGTCTTCATTAAAAAATGCACGGCGCTCCGACAAAGAGCGGGCGAAGCGCTGATTGACCTGAAATTGAATGCTGTCGGCTTCAATTTGCGAGTAGTCAGGATTTAATGCGAAGACTAGTTTGTCTTTCGGCGAAAACTTCCAGACGCCGTCCAGACCAAGGTCGATATTATTCTCAGTGGCCTCTAATTTTCCGCCAGTACTTGATCGAGCGTAGCTCTGCGAGGTCACTACATAGGGGTTGAGCCGCAATTGTGATTCAGGTTTTTGCACACCTGCCAGCGTTGCCAATGTGTATTGGCATTCCGCACAGGTTTTTTTATAGTCGATTGCCGACACCGACAGAGTTTCATTACGGCCGCGACCCATTCTTCTTTGGATATTCCATTTGATCTTGGCAAGACCCTCCATGTCCGGCTGCATTTGCAAAGTCGCAAACGGAATTTTCAACTCCACCGAGTAGCCATCAACATTTTTTCTGATCGACGATTGCCACTCACCGCTCCAATTATAAGAGCTATCGCCAAAATTACTGCTTATCCAGTCCTCCTGAACACCGACTGCATTGACTTGCAGATTAAATGCACGTCGATCATTACCTTGCGGATCAATCGAAACCGTGACTGAGTCATCGCTACCACTAATGGCATCACGTTGAGTTTGATTTGCATTTATTTTTTCAGGGTTTGTATCAAAAGCGGTAATCAAGACGTACAGAAATTCACCATCATGGAACATGGCAGCATCGGTTTTTATATCGGTCTTTTGCAAGTCGCCGGGCGCTACTTCATAAGCCAATGCCGATGAAAGCGCGGACTTCCAAGCCGACTTATTATCTGCTGCATCGAGCACAATGTCAGAAGATTCCAGTTTCGGTATTTTGCTTTCCGCCAGCAGCTTCTCTTGCGAAAAAACTTGCGTTGTCGCTACGAAAAGAAAAAGTAGCAACAATTTTTGAAAAAATTTTGTAGTCATTTATTTTTTGGTTTTACCGCGTCTGCAATGCACTATTCTAAACTTGTTTGTAGGGGCGCTGCTTGCTGCGCCCATGGCCTTCGATAATGCTTCGGGCGCGGCAAGCAGGCGCCCCTAAGGTAATTTTTTTGCGGCCCACACCGCCAATTTCTCGCGGCCTATTTTTGCATTATGCCGAATATCGACTGGAAAACCGGGATGAAATAAAAAGTGATGAAGGCTTCCTGTGTGAACAAAAGCATTGCCGATTTTTTCCAGTTCGCTTCGTATATTTTTCTGTTCTGCCTTGGAAGCCCTTTTATGCAGTTCGATACATAGAACGGGTGTTTGCTTGCCTGCGTTACCAATACCTACCAAAGCAGTGCGTTTTACTTTGGCATGTGTGTTGAAAACCGGCTCGACTTGTTCGGTAAACAAGGGGCCTTGCGCGGTTTCGACGCGATGCGATTTACGCCCGCAAAACCATAAGCGGCCTTGTTCGTCGATCCAGCCCAAATCGCCCATGCGGTGAATAATACGTTCGCTGCCATGACTTAAACTTTCACGAATTTTCGCCAAAGCAGTGGCTTGTGGCCTTGCAAAATATTCATCGGTGGCGGTTGGGCCAGCAACGGTAATTTCGCCAACTTGCCCGTTCGCCAATTGAAGATGGTCATTCCAGTCGGGAATTGCTTCGTCGCTGATTGCAATAATACGCACGGTATTGGCGGGCACCGCACGCCCCACACAAGTACCCGCACCTTGTTCGGTTTGCTCTCGGGTACTTTGCAGCTCACGGCTTTCAATCACGGCAACGGGTAAACATTCGGTCGCGCCGTAGGGTGTCCACAAACTGCCGTTCTCTGGTAGGAGCTCACGCATTTTTGAAACGACATCGGCAGGCACCGGTGCACCGGCGGAAGTGATTCGCAAAATACCCAGAAGTTTTTGGTTGTATTTTGCCAACACAGCCACCAGAGCTGGCGAACCAAAGAGTTGATCAATACCAAATTTATTTATCGCGTGATGCAATTTTTTCGGGTCCGCCGATGCCGGTTTGGTTGGGTCCATATCCGGAATAATCGACGTTAAACCCAATGCAGGGTCAAACAAGGCAAAGGGCGGAAAGGTCGGCAAATTAACGCCGCCCGGTTTTATATCGAAAGCTTCACGCAATAATTCAATTTGCGCGACAAAATGCCGATGCCGATACACCACGCCTTTGGGAATACCGGTCGAGCCCGAGGTAAATAAAATCGCTGCCGTGTCATCGGGAGCGGTGGCGGCCATTTGGTTGGCGGCATGGGCACCGTCAATCTCAATTTGCGCCAAAGTCTTGCCGCCCCAGAACCAGCGCTTGCCAACCGTGATATTCAGACGACTGGTTTTATTGGCCCAGCCCAAAATAATTCTTGCCGCGTGTGCAATTGAAATACCGATAAAGGCTTCGGGTTTGGCTTCCTGCAAACATTTTTTCAAGGCCGATTTTGCAATGCCGGGATCGACCAAGACCGGCACCGCACCTGTTTTTAACAAGGCAAACATCAACAAAAAAAATTCTGGTGATGGTCGCACCATCAATACCGTGCGGACACCCTGGGTAATGCCGTATTTTTTTAATCCGGCAGCCATCGCGTTGGAACGGTTCTCCAGTTCTGCGTAGCTCAGTGTTAAATCGTATTTTGCGAACCCGTCTGCATCACGCGAGCCGGGGCAGCGCATGGCGATTTGTTCAGGCCGTTCGGCGGCTATCTTGGATAAAACGGCGGTAATGTTGCAGGTGTTGGCCATGGCTTGATTATGACGTGTACGAGGCCGCTTGCGGACGACCGATATTGGTGCAGGCTCGAAAATCGTCGCCCGCAAGCGGCCTCCTACATAATCAAGCTATCGTATTCGCATCCAGAAATTTCCGGATGGCCGGTACTAGAACGGCATATTTATCTTCGAGTACATAATGTCCGGCATCATCGAAAATATGTTGCTCTGCTTTAGGAAAATTATCCTGAAACACTTTCAAAAAATGTTTGTCGAAGACAAAATCTTTCAGGCCCCAGCCGATAAAAATCGGTAGCTCAGAGTATTGCGGCAAACATTTTTCCGATGCATCGACCAATGACCAGGCGGCGTCTTGCGGCCCCAGAGGAATGTCCTGCACGAAACGGGAAGTGGAAATGCGATTGGCCCAGGAGTCGAACGGTGCGACGTAGGCATTGCCGACGTCTTTCGGCATTTTATTGACGACGCCGTCGCGCACAGCGCCGCCGGCGAAGGCATTGAAGCCGCGAATCAGCAAGGTACCAAGCATGGAATCGCGGCCGAGTTTTAATTGCCAGGGAATGGGTTTTGTTTTCGGCAGGGGAAATGCCGCCGTATTCAAGATCACCAGACGCTTGATGCGTTTGGAATGTTTCAAAGCCCAGGCAAAACCAATCATGCCGCCCCAGTCGTGCACGGCGAGGGTGATGTTGTCACCAAGATTCAAGGAGTCGAGCAAACGGTCGAGATCATCAACGCGTGACTGCAAGGTATAGCGATAATTTTCGTCGCTCGGCTTATCGGACAAACCCATGCCGATATGGTCGGGCACGATACAGCGATATTTGTCTTTCAAACCCAGCACCAGATGACGCCAGTAATACGACCACGACGGATTGCCGTGCAGCATGATGATCACGTCGCCACTGCCTTCATCCAGATAACTCTGGCTCAGGCCGCTTGGTTGCTTGAAAGTTTTCGGAGTGAATGGATAATCCGGAAACGGGCCTTTGGCCAGTACGCGCAATTGTTCGTTGCTGAGATTTTTATTTGTCATGTGATTATTTTTTCTTTTGCCATAAAAAAACCAGGCCCCTTTTTAATGAAAGGAACCTGGCCTTAGCTTAATCAATTACACGATCGGTTTTTTTGCCGGTTCGTTCCAGACGACTTCTGCCATGGAACAATTCAAGCCCGAGCCAATACCCAAAAGTGCAATGCGTGTGCCTTTTTTGAGTTTGCCCAGATCGCGCAATTTGCTCAATACGATGGGCACGGAAGCCGGGCCAATATTGCCGTGCTCGGCGAAGATGGTCAGCACTTTTTCTTTATCGATACCGAAGGCTTTGGTGAAAGCGTCGGTATGCGCGCGCGAAATTTGGTGGATGACAAATTGGTCGAGTTCTTCAACTGCCCAGCCGAGTGCAATTTTCGCGGCTTCAAAGGTTTTCTGTGCGAGCTTGATGCCTTCAATCAGCAACATGCGGGTATCGGCCACCATGCGGTCGAGATTGCCACGGCAGAGTGCATTCCACTCGGTCGCTGCACGGGTGACGCCACCTTTATACAAAGGCGCATCGGGCGCGAGTTCGCGGCGAGTCAGCACCATGGCAGCGGCACCGGAACCCAGAGTTAAAGAGGCAAATTCGCTACGGAATTCTTCTGCGGTAATGCCGTCACGGTTTAAACGCTCGATGGTTTTTTCGTACACCATATTGGTGTTTTCGCCATCAACGATGAGTGCGTAGTCAATTTCGCCACGCTCAATCATGCGACCGGCAATGTCCATGCCGTTCAAGAACGCGAGACAGGCATTGGCAACATCAAAGTTTTGGCATTGGTCGCTAAGACCCAAGGTACCCGACACCATGCTGGCTACCGATGGCTCCAGGAAGTCACGGCTAACCGAGGTATTGACTACCAAACCGATTTTTTCGCGGGGAATACCGGCATCCAGAATCGCTTTTTCTGCTGCCAACACGGCCGCATCGGAAATCGCCATGTCGCCGTCCCACAAGCGGCGCGAGTAAATCCCGGCGACGTCCTGCAGTACATCGGTGGTAATACCGAGGCGATCAGTGGTTTTCTTCAGGCGTAGATTGATTTCGTCCGAGCTAAGCGATAGCGGCGGATCAATATGAGCAAGGCCTGCAATAGCAACATGTTGAAACAACATAGCGGTAAACCTGTTAGGGAAACTGGCTTACGTTACCTTGTTCGTGGCTTAGGCTCAATCTAAATCGCTGTTTTGGAAGCAAAAGCGGGCTTAAGTCACTGTTTTTGAAGCTTGCCGTTCAGACTTGCAAATATAGGGTGATCCCGGAGGCAACCGTGGCTAACCGGCTCAGTCTTTTATTGGTTGCGTAACGGCTTTATCAGGATTTTCTGCACTTCGAACCGACTGCGCGCCATTACAACGATAAGCACGCCATTTTTGCGAGCCGTCATTGACCTCGGCAATCGCCTGCACGGTGTCGGCTTTTAAGCCCGGTGCTTCATTGCGGGCCAATACTTCAAGTTCGTCTTTCACGCGTAACGCATCGCGCTCGTAAGGGCCAAGTCGGTCTTTGACCGACACCGCGATGTCGCCGCGTTTTTCGCAAGCACTTAAGTCTTTGCCAATAGCGGCCACTTTTACGGCGTCGCCGCCGGGCGCCATTTTTACGAAACTGCAGGCAGACAAAACACCGAGCGAGATAAGCAAAAGGATTGAGCGCATAAAATTCCACCATAAAAAAGAAACAAAAAAAACGGGCGAAAGAATATCTTCGCCCGTCTTTATAACACTGCAATACTGACTACGGCATTACTTTTTCGGTGCCGGTGCGGGTAATGCTTTAGCGGCTTTGGCAAAATCACCGGCGGCAAAGAAGCTGATGGTTTCCGGTTTCACGTTCGCGCGTAATGCCGCATTGACCTTGGCAACATCGAGCTTTTTGATATTCGCTTCAAGATCAATCACGCGCTGCATGGTGAAACCATAAAACGCCTGATCGCCCAAGCTGCCTGCAACACTGCCGTCATCGTTACGACGGCTTTCACGTGCTTTCAAATAACCGGCGATGGCATCGGCAACTTCAGCTTCGGTCACGCCGTCTTTAAGGATGCGGGCGATTTCTTCGCGGAATGCCGCTTCTACTTTGGCGGCATTTTCCGGCGCGGTGATGGCATAGCCAAACAGCGAGGCATTGGCATCAAGAATACCGGCATCAAATTGACTACCCGCGCCGTAGCTCAGGCCGTCTTTCTGGCGAATACGATCGGCAATACGTGATTTTAGCGATCCGCCACCGAGAATATAGTTGCCGATGAGCATCGCTGGATAATCAGCGTTGTCTTGATTCATCGCAAAACCCGTGCGCAGCAATACCAAAGAGTTCGCTTTGTCAGGGGTTTCAAAAGTCTTATCAACCGTCGCCACTGCTTGGTAGGGATTGGCGAGGCGTGTGTATGTTTTTGCTGTTTTCCAGTCACCAAATAAAGTGCCGATTTGGGTTTTCAGCGCGGCCGCATCAAAATCGCCGACAAAGGCAAATTCGGCATTCTGCATGCCGTAAAAGTCTTTATGGAAAGCCCTGGCTTGCGCCAGCGTAACGGCCTTCATGGCGGCAATTGATTCTGCGAAAGAATCAACATAACGCGGGTCGTCTTTGGCAAAAGTATTGAAATGGCGCGAAAGTTCGGTGCCGGCAATCGCTTCTGGATCGCTTTGCTGGGCTTCAATTCCGGTAATACTTTGCCCGCGCAATTGTTCAAATTCGCTTTCTGGAAAACTGGAGTTACGCAACAAATCCTGCACCATTGTCATTACCGCTGGCAGGTTGGCGCGTGTAGTCAGAATTGACACTTTTGCACTATCGGCATCACCGCTAATACTAACGGTGGCCTTGAGCTTGTCGAACGTGGTCGCAATTTGTTCGCGACTCATGGTGGGGGTGCCATACATCAACATGGCGCCGACCATATCGGCAGGCGTTTTGGTGTTCTTCAAGCTTTTTTCATCGCCGAAGTGCAGGCTGATGCTACCGCGTACGGTTTCGCCACGGGTTTTTTTGGTGAGCAGGGCGTATTTGGCACCGAATTTAAATTGACCCCGTTCAGTACGCGCTTCGATATTGGCTGGCGATGGATCAAAAGTTTCGCCCGCTGCAATAGCTGCCTGGCCCTTATAGTCTTTGACTAATGCTGCCACATCGGGAGCGGCTGGAATTTCGGCGCGATTGGGTTTGGCTTCCGGAAAAAACAGACCGAGTGTACGATTACTGGGTTTGAGATAAGCGGTCGCTACACGATTCACGTCATCGGCGGTCACGGCTTTCACACGATCACGGCCAAGGAAGAATAAACGCCAATCGCCTGCGGCGATGGATTCCGACATTTCCGTTCCGACGCGGTTGGCATCATTTAAAACGATGTCGTAGTTTTTGAGAATGGCGCTTTTAGCGCGTTCTACTTCTGCCGCTGACACGGGCTTGCCTGCCAGTGTTTCTACCTGGCTGATCATGATGTTGGAAACTTGTCGCGCATTGGCGGTCAAAGGCAATTGTGCCAAATACACCATGCTGCCAGGCTCACGGGTTTCGAAATTGAAACCGGCAGCCCATGTGGCTTGCTTGGTTTCTACCAATGCCTTATGTAAACGGCCAGCAGGGGTGTCGCCCATAATATTGGCGAGTACCGACATGGCGGCGGCGTCGGCATGGGAAGCGGGCGGCATGTGATAGACCAAGCCGATGAGTTGGGTGTCGCCAACGCGGCGTACCACGACTTCACGTTCACCGTCTTGCACCGGCTCGGTGGTATATATTTTGGGCAGTACACGAGTAGGCTTTTTGACTTTGCCAAAGCTGTCGTTGATCTGTGCCAAAGTTTGCGCCGGGTCAAAACGACCGGCGACTAACAATACGGCGTTATCGGGCTGGTAATAGTTGTGATAAAACGCTTGCAGGCGATCAATCGATACATTTTCAACATCGGCGCGCGCGCCGATCGTATTTTTGCCGTAGTTATGCCAAAGGTAAGCAGTGGACGCCATCCGCTCCATCAAAACGCCGACCGGATTATTTTCGCCAGACTCCATTTCGTTGCGGACAACCGTCATTTCGCTATCAAGATCTTTACGGGCCACATACGAATTGATCATGCGATCAGCTTCTAGCTGCAAAGCCCAATTTAACTGCACCGGGTCAGCCGAAAAAGTTTCAAAATAATTGGTCCGGTCCAACCATGTGCTGGCGTTGTAACTCATGCCGCGCTTTTTCATATCAGCGGTAATGTCGCTATGGCCCGGCGTGCCCTTGAACATCATATGTTCAAGTAAATGCGCCATGCCGGTTTCGCCGTAATTTTCATGCAGTGAGCCGACGTTATAGGTGACGTTTACGGTGGTGGTCGCTTTACTGGCGTCCGGGAACAGCAGCACCTTCATGCCATTGGCCAGAGTATATTCGGAAATTCCTTCCACACTTGCGCCTGCCACCACGCCTTTGGGTATCGAGATGTTTTCAGCGAATACCGCTGAAGTACTGAATAATGCCAAGCTAAGGGCAATGGCTAGTGTGCAACGTGGGTACTTGAGCATCGGAATTCCTGCTGGATTTAATGTGAGATGAAGCACGGTTTTTAAAACTGCCCGACATGCTAACCGGTGTTGACGCCGCTTACACTAGGCCAAAGGGCATAGTGCTGCATGAGTTATCAAGTTCCTTCGACATGCGCATGCGAAGGGGTCATACAAGTGGAGAGTTCAGTGTTATCAAGAACAATAGTGTTATTACTCGCTGTATTACTTGGCAACGAGGCCAATGCCAATATTCGCTTTGAAGAAGGCGTTGCACGCGACCCGAAAAACCAACGCGCTCTTTATAAGGAGCAACACTGGATTCGCTTCAATGAACTGCTCCCGGTAGAACGTCTGGTGATATATCGCTGCATGGACGGCACCGCCTTTGCCCGCAAGCGCGTGAACTACCAGCCTTCAGCCCAGGCACCGGCATTTGAATTTGTCGATGCCCGCAAAGGTTTTGTCGAAGGCCTCAGATACAAGCAAAACAAGGCTGCACTCTGGTTCCGCCCACCGGGCACGGCACTTGAAAAAAATGCTTTCCTCGCCGTAAAAAATTTAGTGGCTGATGCCGGTTTCAATGAATTTATTAAACTCAACTGGCCAAAATTACGGACTGGTAAAGCGCTAGCTTTGCAGTTTGCGGTGCCCACTCGACTACAAGCCTACAAATTTAATTTGAAACAGATCGGCGAGAGCCAGTTCGCGGGCGTGCCTGCGGTGACTTATCAAATGAAGATAGCCGGCCTGTTGTCATTAATTGCCGATCCCATTGAAGTGACTTACGACAAATCCAGCAGGCGGCTGTTGCGCTTTCAAGGGCTTAGCAATTTGCGCGACGATGCTGGCGAGTTCGATTTGATGGCGCAAATTGATTTTCCATTACCGGCCCGAGTAGCGTCGGAAGATGACTGGCAAAAAAATGCGTCCATCCCGCTCACGGCCTGTCGGCTAAAACCTTGAGTGTCCGCTTTCCAATACTTGCGTACTAATATCGGACACCTGTCATCTTAGTAAGTATTTGTTTTTATTGGCAATACTGATGGCATAAGACTTGCTTTGTGATACTCAGCCTTAAGCGAATGACTATTATGGCAGCGAACCAAGGAGAGTCTCAATGCAACTCAGCACTCAATTAAAACGTGGCTACTTTGCCCTTGCGGTCTTATTGGCGCTTAGTATTGTCGGAGTATTGACGCCCGAGTTCGTGGCATTCCAAAAACAAGCTTTACTTCCCGCGCTGACGACCAATGCCTGCAAGGCAAACGCCGTGTCACGCTGGAAATTGGCCTCCACACCCATTGACATTCAACCCTTGCTGCTGCGTAAAGCCCTGATTTGTCGAGCTTAAGGCATAATATGGGGATGCTGAATGTCATCCTTTATCAACCCGAAATACCGCCAAATACTGGCAATATCATCCGGCTCTGCGCCAATACCGGAGCCACGCTACATTTGATCGAGCCATTAGGTTTTGAATTAGACGATGCAAAACTGCGAAGAGCCGGGCTTGATTATCATGAATTTGCCGATGTTCGTGTCCATTCGAGTATAGAAGCCTGTTTTTCGCAGATGAACCGGGAACGGGTTTTTGCTTTTAGCCGCCACGCGAGCTCACCTTTCAATGAAGTGAGCTATCAAGAGGGTGATGCTTTTTTGTTTGGCCAAGAGACCAAGGGTTTACCCAATGAACTTTTAACACGTCTGCCGGTCAATCAAAGGCTTCGACTTCCAATGCGAGCCGACCAACGCAGCTTGAATCTCTCAAACGCTGTTGCAGTCGCTGTTTACGAAGCGTGGCGGCAGTTGGGATACCCAGGGTCAGCGACCCAATGACTTCCGGCACTTGCCTTCATTGTTAACTTTTCATTAAGATACACTGTGTTTAGATGCATCTGTGTTTATTTACCGCCCCATGAAGGGCTTTTTTTAGGAAATATAAAATGAAACGTACTTTATTTGCTCTGGCCTTAGCTGCCGCTCTCCCAATGTCTGCCCAAGCAGCCGAACGTAGCTATAGCTATGTAGAACTCGATTATGTCAATGTTGACAGTAACGCTGATGGTTTTGGCGTCCGCGGATCGGTAAATTTTGGTGAGTCGAATTTTTATGGTTTCGGCAGCTACACCAATGTTCAAATAGACAACACCAGCATTAATGTTGACGGCTTTGATGTAGGCTTAGGCTTTCATCACGCTCTAAACGACAGTGCAGATATGATTGCCGAAGTTGCCTATCAAGAAGTACAAGTACTTGGCTTTAACGCTAATGGTTACCGCGTCTCCGGTGGTTTCCGTGGCAACTTGGCCGAGAACTTTGAAGGCCTGGTAAAGCTGAACTACGTCGACGGAAATAACCTTAATGGTGATTTTACAGGTACCTTGGGCGCTCAATATAAATTCAATGAAACCTGGGGTACTACCGGTGAAATTGAATTTGCAAACGGCGGCCAAACCTATTTGGTAGGCGTTCGCGCTAGCTTCTGATATTTTTAGTTGCTCGCATCAAAAAACCCGGCTTCGGCCGGGTTTTTCTATTAACAGATGCAATCAAAAAGACTTAATGCTTTTCAAACAAACCTTCAGGGTATTCAGGTTTTTGTTCCCGTGAAAGAATAATCTGCAAGCCTTCGGCAGGCGTAATTTCTTCATGCAGCACGCGTTGCACCAGCATGGATATCGGTAATTCAATATTGTGCCGATTTGCCAAACGCATCACTTCATCAACGGTTTGCACTGACTCAACGACTTGGCCGATGGCGGTTACCGCTTCTTGAATCGATTGTCCGCGACCCAAGGCTAGGCCCAAGCGACGATTACGCGATAAATCACCGGTACTAGTGAGCACCAAATCGCCAAGGCCGGCTAAGCCCATCAAAGTCTCAGCCCGTCCGCCAAGAGCGACATTTAAGCGCAGCATTTCGTTCAAGCCGCGGGTAATAAGCCCGGCGCGGGCATTCAAGCCTAAATTCATGCCGTCGGCGATGCCGGTGGCAACTGCCAGCACGTTTTTCATCGCACCACCGAGTTCAGCACCCAGCATATCGCTGCCGGTGTAGGCACGAAACGCCGGACCATGCAGGGCTTCGGCAACAGTCTGGGCAAAATCATCGTTTTCAGAATGCACCGTCACTGCTGTCGGCAAACCCTGAGTGACTTCTTTGGCAAAGGAGGGTCCGGTAACAACAGCAAGCGGCACATCAGGCCCAAGAACCTCTTCTGCAACCTCGTGCAGAAAGCGCCCCGAGCCTGGCTCAAAACCTTTGGTCGCCCATGCTACGCCAGCATGTGGCTGACGATATTGGGCAAGCGCTTTCAATGTTTCGGTGAAAGCATGGCTGGGCGTCACGACAAGAATCAAATCCGCCCACGCCACTACTTTTGCGAAATCAGTGCTGGCATGCAGGCTGTCAGGCAAAGCAATGCCCGGCAGATACCGGGTATTTTCGTGTTGCTCGTCAATCGCTTTTATTTGCTCGGCATTACGGCCCCAAATCAGCGTCGGATAGCCGTGCCGGGCAGTCAGTGACGCCAATGCGGTGCCCCAAGAGCCGGCGCCGAGCACTGCAATTTTGATAGCTTCGCTCATATAGGAGCTAGCTTACGCGTTGCCGCCTTCGGCCATGATGGAACCCGAGGATTGTTGCGAGAAGTTTTCGGCACGACGACGCAAGCCTTCGGCATACAAGGCTTCAAAATTAATGGGCTGTAAGTAAAACGGCGGGAAACCACCGGCAGTGATCAAATCGCTGATCGCTTGGCGCGCATAAGGAAACAGCACGTTCGGGCAGTAAGTACCCAACATCATGTCCAGATTGCGCTCGTCAAAGCCGTCCAGACCAAAAATACCGGCCTGTTCAATTTCAGC
This sequence comes from Arenimonas sp., assembly GCA_043721835.1. Lineage (GTDB taxonomy): Bacteria > Pseudomonadota > Gammaproteobacteria > Xanthomonadales > Xanthomonadaceae > Arenimonas. Next base: position 26,321 of record JAYSQD010000041.1, read on the forward strand.
CAGATACACATTTTTTTCTTCAATCGCGCAAGTCAGGGTAATACCCAGCACCACTTCGTACACGCCGTCTTCAAGACGCGCGACTTTTTGATTCAAATTCATATTGAGCTGCGGTTGGCCAGCTTCATTGAAGATGCCGGGGGTATTGGGCGCCTCGAAAGACACATCCTTGACATAAATTTTCTGGACGGTGAATTGGGCTTGGCTGGCTTGGTCGGCTGCCGGGCTGGAATCGGTCATGGTGTTACTCCAAATAATTTATTTTTTAATGAATGACGCATTATCACATGGGGCCGAGGCTCGCCTAAACAAGGGCGTGGCGCTCTTGTTAGTTTTTACCTTTGACCAAGGGCAGGTCTGCCTGCTGCCAGGCGGCAACGCCGCCATCGAGCCAAAATATTTTTGCAAACCCAGCCTTCACCAGCTTTTTGGCAGCTTCAGCCGATTGCACGCCTGTACGGCAAACCAGCACAACAGGCTGGTCCTTGGCTTTAGCCAGCAGTTTGTTTTCCGGTCCGACTTGGCTAAGCACCACATTTTTAGCGCCTGCAATATGGCCCTTATCGAAATCGGCAATGGCGCTCACATCAAATACCTGGGCATCGTCACGATTAATCAGCGCGGTCAGCCCAGCCGAATTAACGGTTTTATAGCCGGTAAAAAACCGGGCAATCTCGGTATAGATAATGGCAATCGTCAACCCGACAAACGCCAGGGAAAGCATCGGGCTTTGACTTGCAAAAGCTTGCAACGATTCAAAATTCATGGGGATCAGAAGAGATGACTGGGACGCGCATTATCCGTGTGCACGGCGCCTACGCCAAGTCTTATTGTACTTTTGCGCGTTTTTTGTAGACAAACTTGCTAGCGCTTGAGCAAAACTCGTTCAATGCACGGCTTTGGAACGAGCTAACTTAGTAATTTACCTGGATTGCCCAATGACACGCCTTTGGTGCCGAGGTCTTTTTAACGCCAGTACCACCTAACTAATAATGCCGCCACTGTCGGCAACAGAAAAATAATTAGAAACACTGGCAACTGTTCCATAAAACTAGCGCCTGCCTGACTAAGCCCGAACCACATATTCGTGCCCGCAACCAAGCCCCAAATAACTATAAAGCTTGGCACTGCGCTGCTTGCTGCACTGGCAAGCTTGGGTTTGAAGCTTCGGGCAATAGCTAATAAAAGTGCCAATAATGCAAAACCTGCAATTACGAAAATAGCAGTACGCATAGCTCACTCCTATAGCTGATTCCTCATCACTAAATTATTCAAATCTCAAAACGACTTCGCGTTAAAACTAGGCAGGCCAGTGGTCAGCCACCAGCGCTTGGCTTTTTCGTCCCAACGCCAGACCTGAATATCCATCACGACTCTTTCGGTTTGAGTGTTGCGGTTGATTAAGCGAATCTCAACACTTTGCTCCACGGTGCCGTCAGGTAAAAAATCCTCGGTTTTCTTGTCGTAACCGGTTATCTGGATTTGCTTGAAGCGTTCTTTTTCCAAATCGCTCAATGGGTTTTTATCGCGGTAACTGGGATCGACATGAGCCCAAGCCATCTCAAACTCACTCCAACGTATGGCAGAGGCATACTTGAACTGAGCCATTTCAAGCAACTTGGCTTGACCACGCTTGGATGCAGCGTCAGCTGAAACCGCTGTCATCAGCAAAAAAGTAGCAGCAAGCAATAACAAGAGAATTTTTTTCATGGCTTGATGTTAACCCTGTTGATAAACCTATTGGAATACATGCAGCTTACCCACTTTTGCTGCGGATGGCGGCAAAACGGGCCGTCATTTGACACATGGTTTGTCCCTGTTCATTTTTAATACTCGAATGCACCACCGCCCTGGCGCGACCCTTGCTACGCAGGGTCTGAAAAAATACCGCTCGATTGGTGTCTTCATGCAAATAGGCCTGAGCATGTAAATCGCCAAACAGGGGCGCTAAAAAGCGTACTTGAGTGTCGGCGATAAAGACCTCCGCCTTAAGTTGTTCATGCCGACATTCCTCTGACAATAACCCCCATGCCGCCATCGTCATCACACTGACCAAGCTGCCACCAAAGGCACAGGCCTTGTCATTTACATTATTAGCCAGCGGTGCCGATACTGACAAAATACCTGCATCGAATTTCACTGCCTTAATCGCCATCGCGCAAACGGGCGGCATGCCTGAAAAAGCAATATTTAATTCGCGCAATGGGTCGTCTATATTCAATTTGTTTAATGCCGCACTCATGTTTAAACCCTATTTATGCCAAGCTATTAGCATGCCTCAGATCAAGCCTATCTTACTAATGCGTGATTGGACTGTGTTGTCCTTACGGCCTCATGGACAACATGCGGTAGCGCACTGTGCAAGCAAACTGCGCGGAGCAAAGTTTTTAGCGTGTTCAAGCATAAAATTGGAAGCGATAAAAAATGATGCGGCATTAAAAATAGCGCTGACATGCGATCACATCATCGTTACCAGTCCGGCAGCGGCGCTCTTTGCAGGCCAGTCAGCGGTTTTCACGCCGACAAAAAATTCACACTGGTTTGCCTTGGGTGAAGGCACCGCATCGGTATTAAGAAAATTGGGTGTCACTACTATTTTCATTCCCGATAAGGGCAGTGATTCCGAAAGTTTATTGGCGATGCCCTTGCTACAAAATCTACAAGGAAAAAGGGTGGGATTAATCACCGCGCCCGGTGGCCGTGGTTTGATCGAACCCACACTCATCCATCGTGGCGCTCTTGTTCAAGTAGTGTTTACCTATCAGCGAAAAATCATTGCCCTCGCTGCAAAAGAAATACAAGCAATCGCAAACTTGCAAAAACCATTCGCTGTCTTATGCAGCAGCCATGAAGTTTTTAATTCTTTTTGGCAGCAACTCGACACTGAATCAAAAGAAAAAATGCAGTCCGGGTTATGGGTTGTCAGTAGCGCCCGTTTACAGACTTTGTTGCAGCAATCTGGCATTTTCAACACCAGCATCAGCGCCTCGCCACAGCCCGATGCCATGCTGGAGCATTTGCAGCATGTGCAAACACAGCAGGTGCGTTAGCATATCCACAATTTAAGCCGAGCCCATTCCCCGTGATTGACGATAACCAAGCAAGCTCCACACCCATGCTCAGGCGTCCCAGCCTATGGCTCGTGCTTGTGTTGCTGGTGGTGGCGGTAGTGACGCTGGGTTTATGGCAGCCTTGGGCTAAACCCGTAGCCCCCATTGAGGCCGTTGATTTAAGTCCTGAAGCATTAGACGCCCGCCTGCTGGGCACCGAACAACAATTACAGCGCGCGCAACGCTTGCAGCAAAGTCTTGAGAAAAAGTTGGCCGATACGCAATCGCGTACCGGTCTATTGCGTGACGAAGTACTCGCCGTCAATCAACGCGCCGCCATCCTCGAAGAAAATATTCGCGAGATGGCCAAGCAACAAAATAATTCAAGGCAATCGGTGCAACTTGAAGCCTTGGAGCTTTTATTAGTATTGGCGGATGCACGTATTGATGTCGATGGTGACCTGCCCGGCGCTCTTCGTGCCATGCGCTTGGCTAATGAAGTGGCTTCTGATATTCGTGATTCGCAAATGATTAATGTGCGCCAGAGTCTGCTGCAAGAGATGCAGGCCATGAGCAGCGCCAGCGATGGAAAACCGATAGCGGCCGGCGAACTTGACGCCCTTGAAGCGACCCTGCCGCAATTAGCTGCCCGCCTTCCGGGACAAGCCGACACAACGAATAAACCAGACCGAAATGGTTTTCAGCGCCTGCTCGATGCCATGGTACAAGTGCGTTCAGCAGACGAACAATCACTATTAGGCGCCAATGATCGTAACGCCGCCGAAGCCGCATTGGCACTGGAAATTGCACTTGCCCGCAGCGCATTAAATAAACGCGACAACGCCAGTTTTCAAGCCAGCGTACGCCGTATCGACAGCTGGTTAAAACGCTTGTATGCCGACGGCCCGGTCTTGCGTGAACGCCGTGCAAAATTATCGGCATTAGCCAAACAAGATATTCGTTTGAATATACCGACGGCTGGTAGCTCGCTGCAATTACTGCGATCGATGTCAACGCAGCGAGTACAAAATCCATGAATGTTTTTCGTGGCCTGATTTGGTGTTTATTACTGGCAGCGATTGGCGCAGTGGCCTGGGAAAGTCTGGCCACCGACATGGGTTTTGTATTGATTCGCTGGCATGCAAAAATTATCGAAACCACCGTTGCCTATGGACTGATTTTCTGGCTGCTTATTTCAGTCAGTTTGTGGTCTTTATGGTTTCTGGCCCGCCTGCCTTTTAATGCCTGGCAAGCGCTTGCAAAAAAGCAAGCTCGCTCACGCCTGATTAACGGCATGCAGGCATTTCATGAAGGCCGCTATGCCCGCGCAGAAAATTTATTGCTGAAAGCGGCCAAGCAAGCCGATATAAAAACCATTGCTTTAATGTCGGCATATAACGCGGCAAATCTTTTGAATGAGCCCGCGCGCGCTGCGCAACATCATGCCGCTTTACTGCAGCACGACCCTGATGCCGCTAATTTGCAAGCCGCTACCACAGCCTTGCAAAATGATGACGCCGGACAGGTCATTACTTTATTAGCATCCATGCAGGAAACAAAAAAATTATCGCCGCAAGGCCAATATTTGTATTTGCAAGCACTCGAAAAAAACAATCGCGCAGCCGACGCTGTCGCTTTATTGAATACGCTGCGTAAAGAACAAGCGCTGTCGGCAAACGTATTGGCCGAGTTAGACATCCAACTACACGCCAGCGCTATCGAACAAAGCACCGATGCCGACGCCTGTTTAAATCAATGGCAAAACCTGCCAGAGCGCTTACGCAACAACACCACAATATTAAAAATTTTCGCAATGCGCGCCGACGCGCTCGGCCTTGAGACCAAAGCTGTGCAGGTATTGAGCGAGCACTTGAGTCAATACTGGACGCCTGAATTACTTGCCAGCTTGTCTGCAATTTCTACCCACGCAAATGATCAACGTCTTGGTTTGTGTGAAGCCTGGTTATCACAACACCCCGACGAGGCTGCACTACATGCCGCACTCGGCAAGCTTTATGGTCAGGATAAAAATTATTCTAAAGCAGAAGCCATGTTGCAACGCTCGGTATCACTGGCTGCCAGTACCGACGCCTGGGAAAGCCTCGGCAATATTTACAGCGCCCAACAAAAAAACGCACAAGCCAGCACCGCCTACGCCAACGCCCTGCGCTTACAGCGCGAGCAACTTCCATTGTTATTAACCGGACAAAGCCTGCGCGAACAAATTGCCAGCCAAGCCGTTGCCGATATTCGCAACGAACATGGTTTTCCGGTGTTGCCGACATAAAAATAATCATAGAGTGCGCTCAAGCGCACCTTGCCAGGTGTATCTCACAAAGCGAACACGCCCGAAAGATTGCCTTTATTTGCCATCTCGAAAAATCCTTTGCCGATGCAGTGGATGCGGCAATGAAGCGCCCTCAAAACCCCTAGCCAGTTTGAAGCGGAGCTTCTATCCAAAATGACTTTTTTAATTACCCAGCAACGCCGGTTAATACTGGACACCCATCAAACCCATATCACCTGACACGATATTCAGATTCCCCCTACATTTCTGTTGGTCATCCATCGCCATAATGGTTTATGGCTTCCGCTCGCTCTCTTTTCGTTTCCGACCACGCTTCCGGCAACTACCACTGCGTGTCACGCTGTGTCCGGCGTGCGTGGTTATGCGGTATCGATGCCTACTCTTCTATCGATTACAGCCATCGTAAAGTCTGGGTCCAACAACGCCTGCATGAGGTCGCCGCCTGCTTTGCCATCGGCATTTATGGCTATGCCGTGATGAGTAGCCATTTGCATATTGTCCTGCATGTCGATGTCGATGCGGCCCAGCGTTGGTCCGATGATGAAGTCGCCCAACGCTGGTGCCTGCTCTTTCCCTGTCGCGATCAAGACAATGCGCTACGTGTCCAGAAACTTCTCCACAACCCGCCACGCTTGGCATTACTTCGGCAACGCCTGTGTTCTTTGTCTTGGCTAATGCGTTGCATCAACGAACCCATTGCACGGGCGGCCAATAGCGAAGATTCGTGCACGGGTCGGTTTTGGGAAGGTCGCTTCAAGTGCCAAGTGCTGGCCGACGAGCATGCGGTATTAGCCGCCATGGCCTATGTGGATTTGAACCCGATTCGTGCCGGTATGACAGTGCGTTTGGATCATAGCCATCACACCAGCATTCAAGAGCGGGTACTCAATTGCCGGGCTGATGAAGCCAAAGCTCAGCAACGATTAAAACCACTGATTGGCATTGCACCGGCGCTCTCATTAAAACAAGGTCAATACATTGAGTTAGTGCAGTGGACCGGGCAACAAATACGACCCGATAAGAAAGGCTCTATCCCAAAGCACGCACCTGCTGCACTTGGTAAAACCGGTTGCACTGCCACACATTGGCCCACTCAAGTGAAAGCTGTGGGTTCGGGCTATTGGCGAATGATTGGCACAACAGAACAACTGATCGAAAAAGCCGAAGCCATCGGTCAGCGTTGGCTTAGAGGTATGGGTACTTCTCGGAAAATTCAGAAAGCCTGAAATCAAAGCCCCCTGGTTCCCGGTCACGGGAGAACGAAGTGTGGCCGATACAAATGTATTTGATAAATCACACTAGACAAAATTCATGTTGCTGGCTTATTCGATTCGATAAGGCTGGCCAGTCTCAGATCTTGGGTGTCCGCAGTTGTTCGGAAAATTCAGAAAGCCTGAGATCAAAGACCTCCTGGTTCCCGGTCACGGGAGAACGAAGCGTGGGCGATGCAAATGTATTTGATAAATCGCACTAGACAAAATTCATGTTGCTGTCTTATTCGATTCGATAAGGCTGGCCAGTCTCAGATCTTGGCTGTCCGCAGTTGTTCCGCCCTTGCTGGCTTATTCGATTCGATAAGGCTGGTCAGTCTCAGATCTTGGGTGTCCGCATTTGTTTATTGGCGTTTTAATAAAAGTAAACAACCGCACAGAATAGAGAGCCCAAGACAATTAATATTACCACCGAATACTTTAATAGCGGAAGATAATCTTGGTTTGCAAGCGCCTGATTGAATTCTTCTACATCCACCGGATGCTTGACTACATGATTAGAATTTTGCAATAACGCACAAGCGTCATCGTACTGGCTATTTAGATAAACATACAAAGCTACTCGATATAGCGAAAGTCGCTCCGAACGCACGAAGCAAGGTATTCCTCGCGATTCAAGAATAGAGACAATCCTGGCCGTCTCATTCTCGTCGTTTATCCGCTTAAGAAATCGCATTCTATTTCAGCGAAGTTACTGATTTTTTTGGCTCAGAGTTGGACCTCGATGACCGAGTGCATCGAGAATCACCAGCCCTTTTTCGGTTGGAACTATTTCAATATAACTTCCATCGTTTGTTTCAACAGGCTTTGTCGTAACGTAATCTTTGATTTGCAATTCTTTTATTGCATGGCTTTCTGCTTCGCTCATCGAGTCTTTTCGAAGGAAAACTCGTGGCCCGCTCCGCATGAGCAGCGCGAGGCCGACCACCCCTGTTCCAAGTGACTGTCTCATCTCTGTATCAATTTTAAGGACATCAGCAATAATTTTGGTTTTTGATACTACAACATTGGTTTTTGTCATCGCATCAAATGCTGACCCAGCCAAAATAGTAATCAGGCAACACATCAACAATAGATTCTTTATTTTTAAGTTAGACATCATTCCACCTTCATTAAGTGTTGATTAACGCTCTGCAAAATAGCCGACTTTACATTTACACCGAGGATCGGAATATCCAATAGGCCCCATTGATGGCAGCTGTTTACGTTTAGTAGAACCATGAGGATTCTCCACAGTACATTCTGTCGTTGGCTCATTGCACTCAATCTCAATGCAAATATATACCAATCTGGAGCCGGGGCCGCATACATCTAGACCTGAGTTATTCATTATATCGCAGCCTGCTTCAAATGAATTTTTGGGCGCAAACGACGGGGTAAACGTATCCGGCCCCGAGCGCTCTCTAAGTTTGTAAGGATCTCGTTCATGAGGTTTGTATGGTTCTTTATTTCCACCTGTGCGCAAATATTCTCTGGTTGCACTTCTTCGTTGTCCAGCATTGCCGCCTGAGCCAGGGCTAAAATTTTGTGGCGCCGAGGATAAGCCGTATTTATCTGACCAATACATAGAGTTGCCATTCGAGTAGGAATATGTGCTTAAGCCACCATACAACCCAATCGGATCACTCTCCACATACCTTCCAGTCCCCGCCTCATAATCCCGAAAATAGTTGTAATTCAGCCCACTCTCCGCATCATACTGCTGCCCCGGATACCTCAAATTAAACGTAACCGTCAACGTATCCGCATCCGGATTATTACTCGCCGCATGTTCACCAAACGCGGTATTGGTAATATTCCAACGCCAGATAATCGTATTTTTCACCGGATGAATCAGCGCCCTTGGCGTACCGAGATGATCGGTTTCCACAAACTGATAAGTACTGGCATCGTGATCAGATAACACCGCCACCAGTTGATCGTCCATCCATACATACTCTTGTACGCGAGTACCGTTGGCGAGGTATTCACCGAGTAAATACCCTGCTTCATCATAAAAATAATAGCGATTGCTCGTGCTGGTCGCCGAGACCACTTTACTCACCCGCTCGCCTTTACCGTTGTAGCGATACGTCCGCGTTACCGTGCTGCCGCTGGCTTTAAAGTCACGCAAACGATTACGGTCGTCATAGACAAAACCTTTAACCCCAATGCTGGCCGAGTTGCCATTGGCATCGTAGGTTCTGGCATTGGTGCCATCGGTCGATAAACGGTGGCTGGTGGTCGGATAGGTACTGGTGGTGGTGGTTGTAGTAGCCAGCGTTTTGCTTAAACGGTTACCGGTTGCATCGTAGGTAAAGCTTTGCACATTGGTGGTGCCGTTCTTCAGGCTAAGCAAGCGGTCCAGATTGTCATAGGCAAACTTGCGGGTAGCATTCGCGGTGGCATTGGTGCGTTCCGTGATTTGGGTGATGTTACCCATCACGTCGACGGTGCTGTCTTCGCTTAAGCCTGTGGTGCTGTTGTCGCTGACTTTATCGATATTGTAGTTTTGGTCATACGCTTTGGTCAGTACGCGACCATTGGCAAAGGTGACGGTGTTCAACGAACCAAACGGTAAGTAGGTGGCATTGCTGACCATGCTCACTTGCGCGCCTACAGCAGTGGGTTTGGCATCGACGCCGGTGATTTGGCCTTTGGCATTGCGCAGGTAGGTGACAATCGCGCCGCTGGGGTAAGTCATGGCGACCATGCGGTTGGCCGAGTTGTACGTACTGCCCAGGGTGAGGCTCGGGCCACTGGTGATGCTTTGCACTTTGCGTACCGGTTGGCCTAAACGGTTGTAGCAATAACGCGTACTGCCCGACTCGTCACGAATGCGGGCCAAACGACCAACGGTGTAAGTTTCACCCACTTGGCAATCGGTTTGGGTGGCGTCGTAATCGAAGAACACATTTTGAGTGGCGGTTGGCACGCTGACGCTAATTAAACGATTGGCCACATCGTAGCCATACGTGCTGGTTTTTGTGCGCGCATCGGTTTGAGTCTTGCGGTTACCAGCGCTGTCATAGGTGTAAGACGTGCTGCCGGTATCAGGGCTCGATAACGCGGTTAAATCATTCAAGCCGTTATAGGTGTAAACGGTATTGAGGCTTTTCGGGTCGATAACTTTGGTGAGGTTGTCACGAGCGTCATATTCAAATTGCGTGGTGGCATTAATTTTGCCAGCGCCTTGGTCTTGAATGGTTTTGATCAAGCGATTGAGTGGATCAACGTCTTGGTCGGTGACGCGGTTCAAACCATCGGTGGTGGTGTTGAGATTGTCGTTAGCATCGTAAGTAAGTGTGGCGAGTGTGGCGCTGGCGGCATTCTTGCTTGCTTGCAAACGGCCCAAGGTGTCGTACACGCGGCTTAAGCTGCGCTTGACGGCATTGCTGGGGTCTTTGGTGGTTTCTGCGGTGCGATTGCCGGTGTTATCGAGCGTGTAGGTAATGCTGTTATTCAAGGCATCGCTGATGCTGGTTAAACGATGGGCGGCATCGTAATTAAACGATACAAAATCGCCATCGGCTTGAATGACTTTGCTGACTTGGCCAGTGGCATCGTATTCCATGCGGGTAATGGCATCATCGGCTTCGCTGGTGTTATCGCTGCCGCGTGTTTTGCGAGCGGCGAGCCAACCGCGGGCTTGGTATTCCATGTCGGTGATGACGTTATTGGCGTCTTTCATTTGCAGGGCACGGCCTGCGCCGTCATACGATGTGTATTCGGATGTTTGGTTTAAGGCATTGGTGACTTTCCACAAATCGCCTTTGCGATGCGGGCAAGTGGTCGATGCCGTGGCGCAGGTGGCGTCATCGGTTTGATAGTAAGTGAACGTGCTGATATCGCTCACATCAGTACGCGGGCCATTGCTGGCAATCGCTAAACCGATTAATGGGCAAGTGCCTGCGGTGATATCGGCGGCTTCGCAATAGGTGGTGGTGCTTTGGCGTACGCCGACGGGTGCATTGGTTGATGAACCACAGACATAGCTCATCGCGGCGCTATTGCTTGGATCGATTTGGCACATCGCTACCGCTTGGCCGCGCGTGTTGTAGGCGTATTTGGTTTTGGCTTCGAGCGTGTTGGCTGCGTTTAATACTCGGCGCTCAAGCGGCACATTGAAGGTGGCATGCCAATCGGTTTGCGTTGTGCGTTTGGTGGCGGCTTGATTGGCGGATTCGATTTTTTGTGTGAGCAAACCACGCGTGTTGTAGTCGGTGTCGGTAGTGGTGCCGGCGAAATCGGTTTCAATATCGGTTTTGCCGTTGGTGTCGTAAGTGCGGGCGGCGAAATTGACGCCGCAGGCGGGGCAAGCTGCACTCATCGAAGCAATTTGTTTAACACCGTTGATAACAGAAAAATTGTAAGTGCGCGCTTGGTTATAGGGATTGGTGATGGTAGTACTGCCATCGACATTAAATACGAGCGATACCTTATCAATACCCGAACCCGGACTGCCGTGTTCGCTGCTAATTGCAGGGCCGCCTGGAATATGTTGCCAATTCAAAAATTGAATGCCGCGCTCGTCAAATAAACCGGTTAATTGATAGGTCGAAGCATTCGTACCATTGCCATATTCATAACGACGGTAGGTATTGTCAGCAGTATTGGTGGGCGTTGCATCAGGATAAATAACACGCTCCAGCATTCCGTTGGCGTCATATTGAAATTTGATTATTTGATCATCGGGCAAACCCACAGCGGTTAATCTTGTTTTTATTGTATTTTCTGGAAGATTTGGAAAATGCTGATATACAAAACTTAGCGTGCGACCCTCGTCATCAACAACGGCAATAAGCTGGTCGAGATCATATTGCATCGTCAACACACGACCATCGCGGCTCTCGATACTCAGCAGCAGACCTTCTTCGCTGTAGCGTTCTTTGCTGTCACTTTTGTCGGTATAAATCCAGCCACCACCGACGCTATGTTCTAAGCGTTCGGTGAAGCCAGCATCGGGTGTCCAAACGCTATTAACCAACGTAAAATATTGGCGACCGCTATCGGGGCGGTCAATCAAAACACTATTTTGATTTATAGAAAGGGCGCGACTGTAGGTATGCCGCCAATTATTACCTAATAAACTTGGTGCGCGGTGGGTGGCGCTGATGTAAAACCTATCGAAGCTTAACGCCGAGCTTGGAGAGGAATAATCGTGCTCCGTTTCGTTTAGGAAGCCCATGCCAGAGTGGATAGGATCGGTACCGTTGTCGTAAACAGGATCATTGGTACAAATGCAATCATTCTTTTCTGGCGGCAGACCGTTCGGACGACAAGGCAGAGTCCCGCCGCCTATTGCAGAATATCCCACAGGACAAGAAACGACACGATTTCTAACCATCGTTATGCCGCCAATTCCGATATTTGCGTTACAGGTTGTCCCAATCCCATTGCCATATAGACTTGCCGAAAATTGGCCTCTTTCACCATTAAAGTAACGGACGCCATAAGATGAAAAGCCAGCTACTATTTCCTGATTAGACCATTCGCCTGTTACCGTTATTACGGTGGGGCTGCATGTCCACAGAGAGGCATTGATTGAATTAATTGCTGCATCCAATGCCGATTTTTCAGTGGAATGGTTATGACTTTGACCATTGCTGCCGGCTGTCGCCCAAGAGGTGCCATATCGCCATGGACCAGCTATATAGTCGCGATCTTCGGCTCTTACACTTTGCGCAACCAAAGCAATCAATAAAATCAAAAGAAATTTAACGCGCATAGCAAGCCCCAGAAAGATAATTGGCAATCACACAAACAAAAAGCACGGCTTTCGCCGTGCTCGAAGGCCGTTATTCTACCTTCACGGCTGCGCGATTGGTAACAGTTTGTGACATGGCATCTGTTTATTGGCAGGTTATGACAGCAAGCCTTTTCGGTCGCCCGCAAGTGGGCTCCTATGTATAGCGGGGTAAGCCTCGGCTAGGGCCGGGCGCTTTAGACAAATGGCGATATTGCCTGAGCGTAGGAGCGAGCTCTGCTCGCGAAAACCTGCGTTGAGGCAATTCGTGAGCAGAGCTCGCTCTTACGGGGAATGTGTCGCAGCGTTTCGCGAGCAGAGCTCGCTCCTACGGGGAATGTATCGCAGCGTTTCGCGAGCAGAGCTCGCTCCTACGGGGAATGTTTCGCAGCAATTCGCGAGCAGAGCTCGCTCCTACGGGGAATGTGTTGCAGCGTTTCGCGAGCAGAGCTCGCTCCTACGGGGAAAGCGTGGGAGGCTTGCAAGGCCCGAGTGGGCGGGGCGAAAAGCTTCGGGCCTTATGGCCCTCCCACGGGGTGGGTGTGTCGCACGCATCGAAATATTATCGCAGCGTGTAGATGGTGCGCTTGATCGCACGCTGTGAAAAATGGTGGGCCCACCAGGACTTGAACCTGGAACCAACGAATTATGAGTTCGCTGCTCTAACCAATTGAGCTATGGGCCCGACGCTTTGAATGTTTTTATAGTATTTGTCGGGCCGGGGCCCGACCTACGATATCGGCGATCGGAGGTGCTTATTATCGCTGTTGCGAGGCGATTGGGAAACCTTTAATTGCGATTTCCGATTCAAAAAAAAGCCCCGCAATGCGGGGCTTTAACTATTGCTGATGACGCTGCTTATTCCAGATCAAGAAAGCTACGGAGTTGTTCCGAGCGACTTGGGTGGCGTAACTTGCGTAATGCTTTGGCTTCAATTTGACGAATACGTTCACGGGTGACGTCGAATTGTTTGCCGACTTCTTCCAGTGTGTGATCGGTGTTCATGTCGATACCGAAACGCATGCGCAGCACTTTGGCTTCGCGTGGGGTCAGGCCGGCAAGCACATCACCAACGGTTTCGCGCAGGCCGATATTGGTCGCGGTTTCCATCGGGGATTCGACATTGGTGTCTTCGATGAAGTCACCCAGATGGGAATCTTCATCGTCGCCAATCGGGGTTTCCATCGAGATCGGTTCTTTGGCGATTTTCAGGACTTTGCGGATTTTATCTTCCGGCATTTCCATTTTCTTGGCCAATTCTTCCGGCGTGGCTTCGCGGCCCATTTCTTGCAGCATTTGGCGCGAAATACGATTGAGTTTGTTGATGGTTTCAATCATATGCACCGGAATACGAATGGTGCGGGCCTGATCGGCAATGGAGCGGGTAATGGCCTGACGAATCCACCAAGTCGCGTAGGTGGAGAATTTATAACCACGACGGTATTCGAATTTATCGACGGCTTTCATCAAACCGATATTGCCTTCCTGGATTAGATCGAGGAATTGCAAACCACGGTTGGTGTATTTTTTCGCGATCGAAATCACCAGACGCAAGTTCGCTTCGACCATTTCTTTCTTGGCTTTGCGAGCCTTGGCTTCACCACGGATCAGCGCGAGGCTGATTTCCTTGATGTCGGCCAATGACAAATGCAATGAAGATTCGATGCCCGACAATTTTTCCTGTTCGGCAACGATATCGTCTTTGTGTTCGCGAACACCCGACGACCATTTTTGTTTACGGCGAATAACATCGTCGGCCCAGGCGGTATTCAATTCATTGCCGGGCCAGGCGCGCAGAAAGTCTTTACGCGGCATTTTTGCCAGACGCGTACAGATGTCCATGATGCGGCGTTCGTGATCTTTAATGGAATTGACGACTTCGCGTAATTTGCGGACGAAGTTATCCATCTGTGCATTCGGAAGTTTCAGGCGCAAAAATTCTTCGGCCATTTCTTCGCGGATTTGCAGGGTTTTCTTGTCGGCAGAACCGCCTTTGGCGTGCTGTTTCAGGAATTTGCCGTGCAGGACTTTGAGAATGTCCATGCGACGAGCGACTTCTACCGGATCCGGCCCGGTTTCAACCGCTGCGGTTTCGCCGTCTTCGCCTTCAACTTCGACGACTTCTTCGACAGCGATTTCAGCATTTTCGTCCAAAGCTTCGACCGGAATTTCTTCCACTGGCGCTTCAATATCCAAAAAGCCACTGACTACTTCAGCCAGACGTTTCTTGCCTTCGAGATGCAGGTCGTAGTCTTCGAGCAATAATTGAATTGACCACGGAAAGCTGGCGAGCGAGGCGTGAACCTGACCCAAACCTTCTTCAATGCGCTTGGCGATGGCAATTTCGCCTTCGCGGGTCAGCAATTCAACCGTACCCATTTCGCGCATGTACATGCGAACCGGGTCGGTAGTGCGGCCACCTTCGGTATCGAGTGCGGTCAGCGCGGCGGCGGCTTCTTCAGCGGCTACCGTGTCGTCGGCACTTTGCACGGGGGTGGAATCGGACAAAAGCAGAGTTTCGGCATCGGGTGCAACTTCATGCACTTCGATACCCATGCCATTAATCATGCCGATAATGTCTTCGATCTGTTCGGGATCGACGATGTCATCGGGCAAATGGTCATTGACCTCGGCATAGGTTAAATAACCTTGCTCGAGACCTTTGCTGATGAGTAGTTTAATATCGGACTGTTGCGTCGGACGATCGATGCTCATTGAAAAAAAGCCGCAGACGTGAATGAACCCAGCATTATATAGGAATGCGGTGTTAAGCGGCAAGTATTTGATTTTATTAGGCTTATTTTAGGGCCTAGGTTTCCAGCCAAAATGTGACCGGGCCATCGTTAATCAGCTGAACCTTCATGTTCGCCCCAAACTGACCGGTTTCAACGTTTGGGTGCTGCTCGCGGCACAGGCTTACCAAACGCTCAAAGCCCCGCAGGCCGTCTTCCGGGCTGGCAGCGCTGCTAAAACTGGGGCGCTTGCCGCTATTGGTATTGGCTGCCAGAGTGAACTGGCTCACTAGCAGCAGCCCACCAGCAACGTCTTGCAGGGAAAGATTCATTTTGCCTTGCTCATCACCGAACACCCGATAACTCAAAAGACGTTCGCACATGCGCTGGATGCGGGTTTCATCATCGCCGGGCTGCACGGCGACCAAGGTAAGCAATCCCAAATCAATCGCGCCGATGATTTTCTTATCGACTTCGACACTGGCCTGCGACACGCGTTGTATAAGAGCAATCATGCTGCATGCTGCCAGAGTTTATAAATATTGGTCAATGCAGACCCGTCCCGTTTAGACTTCACAAATGAAATCATCGGCTTGGTTTGGACATTTTTTATTTTTCCTCGCAGCTATCGTCGGCCGCCTGCCATTGTCTTGGCTCCGTTTTTTTGGCGGAATGATGGGCGCGGTGTTGTTTCGTTTTAATACTCGAGAAGTAAAAGTGACGCGCGTCAATTTTGAATACACGGATTTAAACCATGCAAATGTTGCCGACCGTTTGGTAAAGGCCGTGATGCGCTCTTCCAGTCGCAATCTATTTGAAACATTGAGGGTCTGGACGCGAGCACGCAAAGATAATTTAGCCCTGATAAAAAATGTGTATGGCCTTGAATATTTGCATGCCGCACAAGCACAGAAAAAAGGTTTGATTATTGCCGCACCGCATTATGGTAATTGGGAATTATTGATCGAGTACATGGCCTCGCTTGGCACCTTCGCTTTGGTGTATCGAGTGCCGGAAAAAACCTGGGGCGATATTTTTTTACGTCGGGCGCGCAGCGGAGAAAATGTCATTCTGGTTCCGGCCGAAACTAATGCGATGCGACCCTTATGGAAAACATTGCAAGCAGGCGGCATGGTCGGAATAACCCCGGACCAGCAGCCCAAATTCGGCGGTGGTGAATTCGCGCCATTTTTTGGCAAGCAGGCATTGACGCTTAGCCTGATTCCCAAATTGGCCGAACGCAGTCAGGCACCTGTGGTATTTGCCTACACCGAAGCAACAGCAGAAGGTTTTGATTTGTTTTTTGAAGCGGCGCACGAGCAGATACATAACAAAGATTTGCTGCTGGCAACAAAAGTCATGAATGCCCAGGTAGAGACCATAGCAAAGCGTGACCTTCGGCAGTATCAATGGACTTACAAACGCTACACGCTTAGGCCGCCGGGTATCGGCGAAGAAAACCCCTACTGGCCAACTTGCTATTAAAAAATGAATACTGAAATCACCAAAGAAATTCCGGCGTTGCGTCCGGCAGATGCATGGCAGCCGTTGGCGGCTTCGGCAAAAAATCTATTCATTGGTGTAAGCTTTTTTTGGACTTTTTTGATCACATTGGTGCCTGGCAGTGTTTTTGTGATGGCCGAAGATGAATCACCTTGGTGGCACTTGTTTGCAGCCTTGGCATTGGCAATCGTTGTGGCCTGCGCTTTCGCATACGTGGCGTTCAATCGCTGGCGAAATACTTTCTGGAAACTCGATAACGAGGCCCTGTATGTGCGCCGTGGAAAAACCTGGTTCAAGCAAATTTGCGTGCCGCGTTCGCGCGTGCAGCATCTCGATTTTGAACGGGGGCCGCTCGAGCGACGCTATGGTCTTGCCACTCTAGTAATCCATACTGCCGGTAGTCATGAGCGTGCAGTAAGACAAGCCGGACTGCTGCTGGCTGACGCTGAATATTTACGTGATGTGATGGTGCCGAAGGATCGCGGCGACCGTGAGTAATCTGGAAGAAGTTAGCTTGGAACCTGTTGCTGAAATACAGCGCCGTTTGCACCCCTTATCGTGGCTGTTTGTATTGTTGTTGCAACTCAAACAGTTTGCATTGCCCTTGCTTATTCTCTTGTTTACAGGGCGCGGCGACCGTAACGAACTATGGCCGTTGATCGGTGTTTCGGTATTGGCGGTGTATTCTATATTTCAATATTTCACTTACCACTATCGCGTATTGGGTAATGAATTGGTGGTGCGTAGTGGCGTGTTTCAAAAAACGGTCCGGCATATTCCGTTTAGTCGAATTCAAAATGTTTCAATCACGCAAAACGTCTTGCACCGAATTTTTAATGTGGCAGAAGTGAAACTCGAAGCGGCCGGTGGCGTTAAGCCCGAAGCGCAAATGCGGGTGTTGAGCCTTAAGGATGCACAGGAACTGGAAGAGCTGATTCGCAGCCATGTCAATGTTGTCAGCACGGCCATTACCAGCAAAACCGCAGCGCCCGAGGTAGAGGTATTACACCAACTTTCGCTTAAAGACGTGATAAAAGTTGGGCTTATCAATAATCGTGGAATGGTGGTTATTGGTGCGGCGGTCGGCGTTTCATTTCAAAGCGGTAGCGACTTGATGAGCAACTTCATCAAGACCGGGTTCAACTTTATGTTTGGCTGGTCAGACAGCCTGCACCTTGGTGCGACCGCAATGGCAATCAGCATTGTGTTTGCAGTGATTGTATTTTTATTATTGGTGCGCGTTTTTTCCGTGTTGCTGGCTTTATTGCAATATTACGATTTTAGTTTGTCGCAAATGGGACGCCGCTTGACGGTGCAGCGCGGCCTATTGTCGCGTTTGCGTAGCAGCCTTCCACAGCGCCGCATTCAGGCCTACAGTTTGTTTGAAGGTTGGCTACACCGGTTATTCAAAAAACGGAGCTTGAAGGTCGATAGTGCGGCTGGCGCGGCCTTGAACGAAGAAGGAAAATCACCTCTGCGTGATTTAGTACCGCTGGCCACGCCAATGGAAATGGATAGCTTGATTGCTCGTTTTTTAGGCAGCGAGCAATGGCCAATTCAAACTTGGCAGAGCTTGCATCGGGATGCCTGGAAACGCGAGTTTCTAATACCGGCTTTATTTATTTTGCTGGCAGGAATACCCGTTACGATTTTTTACTCGGCCTATGCCGCATTGATTTTTCTGCTTATTCCGGTTTTATTGTTGCGGGCAAAAGTATGGTCGGCACACGCAGCCTTTGCCCATACCGAACATTTGATCGCCGTACGCGAAGGCTGGCTTTCACGCGAATGGCGTTTTGCCGAAATCAGTAAATTGCAGGGCTTGAGTTTACGCGAAGGCATTCTGGATCGCCGCTATGGCATGGCTAGTCTTTATTTAGATACCGCGGGTGCACAGGCGATGAAATCGGCGTTCCGCATTCCATATTTGTCGCGTGAGCAAGCCAATAGTTTAATGGCGCAACTTTCGACGAAAATCAGCCAAGGCCCATTACCATTTTAATAACCGTAGGGGCGCCTGCTTGCTGCGCCCTGGGCCTGCGACAGATTTTGGGCGCAGCAAGCAGGCGCCCCTA
>JAYSQD010000042.1:0-1025 GCA_043721835.1 Arenimonas sp.
ATCTCTTTGGAAGCTTCCGAATAGGCCAAGCTCAGCTTTGCCGAGCCATCAAATTTGCTGATGCCCAAGTCGCGCAACATTTTTGAATTTGAAGACGCGTCTGCCGGAGGCGCATCGAAAACGACGTGGTCGAATCCCGCCGTCACCGTGGTTGGAATTCCGGACAAATAATCAGCCAGGTTCGCTTCAAACTTGCCGATTGAAAACTTGAGATTTTTTCCGTCGGCGCTGTTGGCGGCACCATCTTGCGCCGGAACATCGACACTTAGACCGGCAAATCCAACCTGAGCGACGCTTGGAAACGCACTGCGCGGGTTAAAGTCTTTGAAATCGGCGGTTGCCGCTGCGGCCATCGCGTCAAAAGTCGGCGACAGCATCAAGCCCTTGTAGCCAGCTGAGGCCAATTCACCATGGCCAATTTTGCCCGGGCCATCGATGGAAACACCTTCGATGCTAAGGGCACCGATGCCTCCTTTACCAAAATCGGTAATGGCGACGCGGGCAATTTTGCCCTCCGGACTCGCATTTCCCTCAATGGCTTTGAACGAAATCTGCGTCATCTCAGCAGAAAACTCTAAAGCGCGAAATATATCCGCCGCTACAGGCATTACCGCTGCAAGTTCTTTTGCATCTGGTTTTTCACCAGGCGCGTGCGGCTTAAAATTTTGAGCCCAATCAAACAGTGATGTGGTCATTGGGCGCATTTTTATGGTGCCAAATTGTACCGCACCAATCTTAACTTCGGTGCCTTCGCCGCTTTCTTTGGCAACCGTATAGGTTATATCGGACCATTTTGTTGGTTCTGATGCCACCTGAAGCGGATCACTGGCGGAGCCTTTTTCAAAAAGGAATCGCGCTGACAGAGGCAGATTGTAGCCGGTGCCAACCATTGCACCGGACTTCAAGGTTAGGGTGGAGCCATCTTTCAAATCGGCTGTTTGCTCAATACTCTCAACATTGAAACTCGCGACTTTGCCCGCCACAATTCCGGTCGCTTTGATATTGGAATAAACAGTCTCGGCGGT
>JAYSQD010000043.1:0-78747 GCA_043721835.1 Arenimonas sp.
CGCCCACGGCTTGTCAGGAATTTTGGGCGCAGCAAGCAGGCGCCCCTACGGGTTGAATTAATTATTGGTATTATTTCAACCCGTAGGGGCGCAGCAAGCAGGCGCCCCTACGGGTTGAAATAATACCAATAATTAATTCAACAAAGAATCCTATGCATGCTGGTATGGTTTATAAATGCAACCCTTAGGAGCGCTCACGAGCGCGAAAAATCTGCGACGCAAATAAGTAGTTCGTCATCCAAGCTCAGCATAATGGCGTTTTATTTTATTTTATCGACACCGAAGACTTAAGGTCTGTCGCGCCCTTGAGCGCTCCTACGCAGGGTGTCATGGAATCATTGGTGCAGGATGTTCGATGTTTCTTGTAGTTCGTGATAACTTTTTATATGACTGCAGTTCATCATTGCTTTTGCGCAATAGCCACTATTTAACAGGCTGTCACAGCTTTTTTCGCGAGCCGTCCTGCAAAATCACTTCATAAAACGTGAAGGTTTTGTATGTTTTTACGTGCTGTAACAGCTTCGATTCAGACTCGTGTTGATGTTGACTACTTGTCACATCTACTTTATAAAACTGTGACCTGATCGAAAGAATTCGTAAATCTTGATCAATAAACTGCGCCCATCGAATCAACCGATTCTTTTCTTAGGGATGTACTGACATGCGCTTTACAAAAACTTTATTGGCAACTGCAGTTCTTGCCTCTGTTCCTATGATGGCGAGTGCCGAATCGCAATTCACCACCGGCGTTACCACTCCAATCACTGCTTCGGCAAAAGTCGATTTCACGATTGTCGTACCGAAAATCATTTATTTGCGCGTGGGTACCGGTACCAACCTGGCAAACAACGTTGCTGTTGACCTGATCACGTTCACAGTACCTGCCGCCAGCATCGGCAACAGCACAGCAGTCGCAGGCACCGGCGGCGACCTGACCGGTGGCGTTGTGACCGCGCGCGTTGTCGGTAACAACGGCATAGTCACTTTGAGCTCTACCACAACGGGCAATCTGACCACCGGTGTCGCTGCCGAATTGATTCCCTACAGCCAAATCACCACTACCCCGGCTGTGCTGAGCTCAACAACGGCATTGCCAGCCCCTGCGCTTGCCAGTGGTGCTACTACCTCGATCGCATTGACTCCGGTTAATCGTGTCACCAATCAAGACGCAAGTTGGACTTATAGCTACTTGAACAATGCCGTTGTTGCGTCGGGTACCTACGGCGGCGTTAACGTCAACGGCGGCCGTGTTACCTATACAGCTTCGATGCCTTGATTTATTTGGTTTTATCAACGCGTGATTCATCCGTTCTGATTTAACCAAGGAATTGGTCGTATGGGTTTTACGAAAACACTAATGGCAGCAGGTTTTCTTGCTGCCTTGCCGTTGATGGCAAATGCGGAGTCCCAGTTCACCACTGGTGCCGGCACTCCCATTACCGCATCGGCCAGGCTTGATTTTCAAATCGTCATTCCGAAAATCATCTACTTGCGTGTGGGCACGGGTACCAACCTGGCGAGTAATGCTGCAGTGGATTTGATTACCTTCACCGTGCCTGCTGCCAGTATTGGCAACAGCACGCCTGTAGCAGGCACTGGTGGTGATTTAACTGCCGGTGTTGTGACAGCCAGAGTGATCGGCAATAACGGCATTGTGACTTTGAGCTCCACCACCACCGGCAACTTGACGACTGGTGTGGCTGCCGAAGCGATTCCCTACAGCCAAATCACCACCACACCTGCCGTGTTGACCTCGGCAACGGCTTTGCCGGCACCGGCATTGGCCAGCGGTGCCACTACCTCGATTGCCTTGACTCCGGTGAATCGTGTAACCAATCAGGACGCCCGCTGGACCTATACCTATTTGAATAATGCCGTGGTGGCATCAGGTACTTATGGCGGTGTCAATCTCAATGGTGGTCGTGTTACCTATACTGCTTCGATGCCTTGATTTCGTTCAGATGGATCAAGTTCACCTTTGATAAAGTTGCGTAAGTCGAGAATTATGAGTAAGTTCAAAAGCCAATTCGAATAAAATCGGCTTCTGTTTTTTAGAGGGCAAGATGATGCCAAGGTTTTTACGCTCTTCATGTCTCATCATTGCAATGGCGGCACTTCCTGTTTCGGTAGCGTATTCATTTTCGACAACCATTGCGCCTGGAACGCGGGCGATTTATCTGCAGGTGGGTAATGGCTCTTTTACCGGCCTGTATAACGCCGGCGGAACGCCCGGAAACAATGCGACGGTCAATCTGGTTTCGGTCGCCGTACCGGCCGCACAAGTCGGCAACGGCACTGCACAGGTAATGACGACCAACAGCACGACAACCACCAGTTTTTATGATGGCTTTACTTTTTGTACCGTACCTGCCCAAGTCTATATCAGCGGTTTCTTCCGTCTTCCGGGCGCTGCCGGCACCGCTACCCTCAACGTTGATACCTCCACTCCCTTGACGACCGCCGGTTCCAGTATTTCGTTTACGAAAATCAGCTGGGTCAGTTCAGGTATTGGCGACACGGGCGCCGAAGTTATACCAAGCGGTACCTTCACTGGCGGCACCCAAACGCTCGCCACTTTGCCCGTCAATACTTGGAACGAGAGTTGCCATGCATTTTCCTATCTTAATGATCAGGTGGTGGGCTCGGGTACTTACACCGGTCGTGCGACTTATACATTGAGTGCGCCATGAATATTCGTTATCTGCTGGCTTTACTGATCTGCGCGGCAATCAATGTTCCCGTTCATGCGGCAACGTTTGCGGTGGATGACAGTGGCTCGCATGTTCGACAGCCGCTAGTCCGCACAAAGTGGGTCGATGTTGCACCAACACGCAAAGCCAGCTCGGCCATCACCGGCGTTTTGGTAGTGGATGTCGAACTCAATACATCGGCATGGAAAGGCAAAGTCGGCAAAATTTACATGACACTGGCGCAAACTTCTGCCGCCGGGCCCGTGCAAGCCAGCTGGACATCACAAAGCGAGGTTTTGCTTCCCGGCAATTTGGAATCAGGTGAACGTGTGCTTGTTTTTGATGGCGCCATTGATTCGGATTTGCTGCGAGATACATTGACCATTACCTTGCGTGCCGACGGCAACCGAGTGCTGCGGCCGGAAATTCTTAACTTTACTTTCGAGATCGACATCCCATGACCTTCCATCGCCTATCGGTAATTTTGTTATTGCTGGTTTCATCCAACGTAAGCGCACAAGGCTTCTCGGCCTTGGTGTCGCCACCGCGTATTGAAGGCACGGCAAAAGTCGGCACCACCTATCGAGAAGTGATTGAAATCACCAATGTGTCGGACGCAAACGCACATTTTAATCTTTACACAGCCGACTGGACACTCGATGCCAACGGGTCGGCGGTGTTCGATTCCAAACTGGCGCCTTCAAGTTGCCGTCCATGGGTGGGTATCGAGTCAAAAGGAATCATGCTTGGGCCGCGCGGCAAACGCCGTTATCGTTTTGAAGTAGCAATTCCAGCCAATGCAACACCGGGCGAATGTCGTTTCGCCATCATGGTGGAAGGTGATCCGGAAACCGTTGCCGGAAAAGTTGCCGTGCCTGTGTCGGGGCGCATTGCCGTCATTGTGTATCTTGCGATCGGAGATGTTGCCGCCAATCTGAAAATTTTGACGGCCGGTACAAAAATGGTGAGCGGAAAAAAAGTGCCTGCGGTGAAAGTGACCAACACCGGCAATGCTCACACGCGTCTTGAAGGCTATGCCGATCTACTCGATGCCAAGGGCAAGAAATGGACGGTAGTTCCGGAAAGTTTTCCGATACTGCCGGGCGAAACCCGCTTGATTGCACTGGTTCCACAAGTCGAAGAAAACAAACCTGCCGCTAATCTGGCCTATCCAGTAAAAGTGAGTGGGAAACTGGATTCGGGTAAAGATCGTGTGCCGGTGGCATTTACCGTTTCCCAATGATCGGCACATGAGAAAAATTGCGAGTTCGCTAGTCTGTCTATGCTTATCTGCGCCAACACTTGGGCAGGAGGCAGCGGCTACCGATGCAAATTCGAATTATGCCGACAGAGTCATCGCGTCCGACCAATTGCAAGTACTGGAAGACGAGCTCGACGATTCGGAAACCTACGATGATTCGGGCTTACCCAGAGCCTGGCGGTTTGAGTTGGGTGCTGGCGTTACTTCCAATAACCACAGTACGCAGCATGAGTCAGGTGTTTCAGTTTCGGGTTATTTCGAAACCGCCGATTATGGTGCGTGGTCTTTTGATGTAGACGCCAATCGAAATAATGCAGGCGACAATGTCATCGGCCGCATGACGGTCTACCAACGCGATATGGCCCTGAATCATGGTTGGCGCATCGATAATAGTTTCGGCACCTTGGGCGCGCCAATGCCGTCGATGTTGCGGCAACAATATCGTTTCATACTTCCAACGCCCGCTTTTTTGGGCATCAGCAGCGAACTGAGAAATTCCGATGGACGAATAGTAAATGCAGCCATTGGCCTAGCAGGAAGCCGCTCTGCCGGTCGTTTCAGTAATTTTGATACCAGCGGTGGCTCTTTGTTTGAAATCGGCGGGCAGACCCGAAATGGCCCATTGCAAGCCGCCGCTACCATCGTCAGTTCGCAAAATGATGATGGCAGTGCGCAAGTTTCCAGCTTGATGGCGCTCGCCTTGTTGCAAGGTAGCAACAGTGTTCAGGCCAATCTACTGAACGATGATAATGATGGCC
Source organism: Arenimonas sp. (assembly GCA_043721835.1). Taxonomy (GTDB): domain Bacteria; phylum Pseudomonadota; class Gammaproteobacteria; order Xanthomonadales; family Xanthomonadaceae; genus Arenimonas. The sequence continues at coordinate 4,710 of JAYSQD010000043.1, forward strand.
TCGGTTTCTGGATTGATGGCATCAGTAAGCCGGACCACATTGAACATCGTTACGGCATATTCCGGTTCGACCCAATGCTGGAATGGGCAGGGCAATCGATACAATCGGACCTGCAGGGAATTTACTACCGGGCAGCATCACGGCAAGCACGATGGATTTGGTCTGGTGGGCTGGACCATGTTGAATCGGTTTCTGGCGACACATCCAGTATCAATTATTTCACCGCACAAGGTCGTTATCAGGTGAGCAGCCGCTGGGGTTTCGGTGGTGCATCGAGCGCAAGAATTACCAGTGGTGGCGGCAGTTCGAGCCTACAGGCGTTCATGGACAAGAAAACCAAAACCGGTACTGCGCGTGTACAGATTGAGCAGGCTCGCAGCAAAGAGCTTCGGTCCGAACAAATCAGTTGGGATCAATCCTTTGCCAATATCGACAGTTTTCAATGGTCCACAAAATTGGGCTTCATGCAGCAACATGATCACTTCGATCGCAGCGGACAGGAATGGTCGGCGGCGATTTATGGCTCACGCGATCTCGGCTCGCGTTTCAGGTGGGACAGCATGTTGCGATACACCGATGGTACCGGGCCGCTCGCACAATCGGGCGTTGAAGCAAATATCAGCTTGAATTGGACCATCACACCATCGTGGTCTTTGGCGGCAACCTATTTTCAAAATCAGGGACGCCGACCATCGCCATTTAATCTGGATCCCTTGCAAGTGCCGACGACCGATCTTGAGGAGAATGACAGATCATTTTTTTTGACCTTGCGTTATGAACATCATGCAGGCCGTGCTGCTGGCGTTATCGGCGGCTCAGCCGGAAATGGTGCTGGCGATGTTGTCGGCGAAATTTATTTAGACGCCAATGCCGACGGCATTCGAAATGCCGATGAAATACCTGTTGCCGATATCGTAGTTCTGCTGGATGGTCGTTATCAGGCAAGAACAGACGCCAATGGACGTTTCAGTTTCAATCGCGTCGCTGCAGGTCAGCATAGCCTGACGACGGTCAGCGATAATTTGCCCTTGCCTTGGCAGCTTCCAAGCGATGTAAAAACCATTCTAGTCAAAGTGCGTGATACTACACGCTGGAGTATTGGTGCCTTGCAACCGACCAAGTGAGCACGGCAAATGAAACCCTGAACTGAAATGCTAAACTCCTGAAACGAATTTATTTCATGAGGCCCGTCATTATCATGTCAGTCAATTTATTGAACGCCTACCCGACGCCTTACGAACAAGGCAATCAAAACCAGACGACTAACTTGCAGCAATGCATTTCATTTTATGAAGCGCTCGCTGCCGCATTTCCCACATTGCTGCAATTCAGGCAAATTGGCGTGTCGGATAATGGCGTTCCGATGCACGCAGGCGTGATCACTACAGATGCCGTGTTTGATCGGGAACAACTCAAGCGCGAAGGCCGCTCGGTATTTTTCAATAATAACGGCATTCATCCCGGTGAGCCGGAAGGTATTGATAGTTGCATGGCCTTGGTGCGGGATTTTTGTACCCAACCAGAACGACTCGCCGCCTTGGGCAAGACGGTATTTTTATTTATTCCGGTTTACAACGTCGATGGTTGCTTGAATCGCCAAAATACTTCGCGGGTAAACCAGGACGGTCCGGAAATGTTTGGCTTTCGTGCCAATGGCCGCAATCTGGATTTGAATCGAGATTTTATTAAATGCGATAGTCTTGCCGCGCAAGTCTTCAATCAATTTTTTAGTGCCTGGTCGCCCGATGTTATGGTCGATACCCATACCTCAAATGGTGCCGATTATTTTTACACCATGACACTGATACAAACCCAGGCCGATAAACTCGGCAAGGAACTCGGCAGTTTTTTACGCGATACCATGCTGCCGAAAATTTATCAGGACATGGAAGCTCGCGGCTGGCCGACTTGCCCGTATGTGAATCCGGTAAAAGAAACCCCCGATGATGGCATCGAAGATTTTCTCGAAGTGCCGCGTTTTTCAACGGGCTATGCAGCATTGCATCACACCATCGGTTTCATGCCGGAAACCCATATGCTTAAACCTTTTGCCGACCGATATGCATCTATGCGTGTATTGGTTGAAACCGTATTGGATTTCACAACTCATAACGCTGAAAAAATCCAGGCGCTGCGTACAACGGCAAAAAATACTCAAAAAACACATTGGCCTTTGCAATGGAAAGCCGACCACGGCAAGCCCTCAAGTTTTCGTTTCAAGGGTTATAAAGCGATTTATTCACCAAGTAAGATTGGTAATTACACGCGTCTTTCCTACGATCGTAATCAGCCTTGGGAAAAAGAGATTGCCTACTACGATCACTTCGTTGAGGACCTTGTCATTGCAGCACCCAAAGCGTATTTGATTCCACAAGCCTGGCGTGAAGTAATCGAGCGCCTACGATGGAATGGAGTAGAACTGCAAAGACTTTCAGAAGACAAAAAGATGCAGGTTCAAAGCTATCGTATTAAAAATATCAGCACGCGCGCGACGGCATATGAGGGCCATATGTTTCATGACGACATGGAATTAAGCACGCAAACCGAAACCATCACTGCACGAGCCGGGGATTATTTGGTGACGCTAAATCAAGCGAACGCCCGCTATGCCGTCGAAACCCTTGAGCCGCAGGCTCACGACAGTTTTTTTCGCTGGGGATTTTTTAATAGCGTGCTGGAAAAGAAAGAAGCATTTTCCGATTATGTGTTCGAAGACAGCGCATTTGAAATGCTGTGTGATGAACCGGAATTGAAAGAGAAGTTTGAACATTGGAAAAGCAAGCATCCCGAGCTATTGTCGGATCAAACGGCGGTGCTGAATTTTATTTACGCAAATGGCAAACGATTCAATGAACCCGAATGGCGGCGTTATCCGGTGTTTTCCTTATTCAACCTGTGATATTCGAACTGCAGTGTAGGAGCGTCCTTTAGGCGCGACAAACCCCGCCAGATCTATCGCGCCTAAAGGACGCTCCTACGAAATAAAACCAAGATATTCTTTAAAGCGCATATTCACGCAGCTGGTTTAAGCTGACTACGCCAAGCGCATTGAGGTGTGTTGCTTCCAAATCGACTTTCGGGGCTTTACCTGCTGCATAGGCTTCGAGCCACCGCACCGCGCACAAACACCAGCGATCCTCTGGTTTTAATCCGGGGAAATCATATTCAGGCATCGGTGTTGAAAGGTCATTACCTTGTGCTTTGCTGAAGCTCAAAAACTCCGTTGTCATGATTGCGCAAACCACATGCAAGCCACGATCTTGTGGATCGGTGCGACAGCAGCCATCGCGAAAATAACCGGTCATCGGTTCTGTGCCGCAGGATTTAAGAGGCCGACCGAAAACATTAAGTGCTGTATTTGTCATGTGCGTAATTATGCATGAACTAACAAAGACATCATCAAATAAATGAGCAATAAAAAACCCGCGATAAACGCGGGTTTTTCGTGAGCGGGGTGATGCGATTAAACCTGCATCGCCTTTTCCACTTCGGCAGCATAATCTTCTACGACTTTTTCGATGCCTTCACCAACGGCAATGCGCTGGAAGCCGACCACTTCTGCACCGGCCGCTTTCAATGTGGCTTCGACCGAATGATCGGTGTTCAGTACATAGGATTGGCCGTACAGGGTCACTTCGTTGACGATTTTCGACACTTTACCGCCGATAATTTTTTCAAGAATTTCAGCAGGCTTTGACTTGTCTTTATCCGTCATTTTAGCCATTTCAATTTCTTTTTCTTTCGCTAAAAACTCGGCCGGTACATCGCTGGCTTTGTTGTACGGAGGATTCATCGCAGCAATGTGCATGGCGATACCGCGTGCCAATTCCATATCGCCGCCTTTCAGTTCCACCAATACACCAATGCGTCCACCGTGGATATACGCGGCAACATGGTTGGCCGAATCAATTTTGACCATACGACGAACCTGGATGTTTTCACCGATCTTAGCGATCAATGCGGCGCGGGCTTCTTCAACGGTACCGCCACCAATGGCGCTGGATTTCAGTGTTTCGACGTTGGTAACACCGGAGTTCAGCGCAGCTTCGGCAACGCCCTGGGTGAATGTCAGGAAGTTATCGTCTTTGGCAACGAAGTCGGTTTCAGAGTTGATTTCAACCAATACCGCTTTACCCGCTTCGGACGCCATCGCAATGCGACCTTCCGCAGCCACGCGATCGGATTTTTTGTCGGCTTTCGCCAGACCTGTTTTACGCAGATATTCCATCGAAGCATCGATATCACCAGCATTCACTGAAAGTGCTTTTTTGCATTCCATCATGCCGGCGCCGGAGCGCTCGCGCAGTTCTTTAACTAAACCGGCTGTAATTTCCATGACTAATAACCTCTAGTGTTCGTACTTGTGTTCTATAAGACAACGCGGCAGCCGAAGCTGCCGCGTGTGATTGACTGAATCTACTGCAAATTACGTATTACTTGGCGTCGCGTTTGTCAGCGCGTGGAGCTGCGCCGTCACGGCGTGGTGCGCCTTTTTTAGCAGGTGCTGGCGGGCGACGTGGTGCGCCTTTCTTGTCTTCCTTCGCGACCGGATTGCCTTCGGCATCCAATTCAACGAATTCGTCATCACGAGCGGCCATTTGTGGAGCAGCGGCTTTACCTTCCAGCACGCCGTCGGCAGCAGCACGAACATACAGTTGCACGGCGCGGATAGCATCGTCGTTACCGGGAATAGCGTAATCGACCAGGTTGGGGTCATAGTTGGTATCGACGACGGCAATCACTGGAATGCCGAGTTTCTTGGCTTCTTGCACAGCAATGTTTTCGTGACCGATATCGATAACAAACAGCGCATCAGGAAGACGATTCATGTCCTTGATGCCGCCCAGGGAAGCTTCGAGTTTGTCGCGTTCACGACGCAGGCTAAGCACTTCATGCTTCACCATTTTTTCGAAGATACCGTTGGTTTCGTTGGCTTCCAGTTCTTTCAAACGGGCAACCGAGGCTTTAACGGTACGGAAGTTGGTCAGCGTGCCGCCCAACCAGCGCATGCTCATATAAGGCATGCCGCAGCGTGTTGCTTCTTCTTTGATCGATTCGCGGGCCGAACGCTTGGTGCCTACAAACAGTATGGTGCCGCGTTTTTGCGCAATTGCCGAGATGAAATTCATCGCGTCATTGAACAAAGGCATGGTTTTTTCGAGATTGATAATGTGAATCTTGCCGCGGGCGCCGAAGATGAATGGTCCCATCTTTGGGTTCCAATAGCGGGTTTGGTGGCCGAAGTGAACGCCGGCTTCCAGCATTTGACGCATAGTGACCTGGGGCATGAGATGCTCCTAAATGAATGAAATCAGGGCGGTCAGGCAATGATTTCGGGGTTGGGCCTCCACAATGACGGCGTTCTGAACCTGTAAACCAGGCACCCCAGAACGAATTGTGTCTTTGTGTGTGAATTCACCGATAACGTTCAGCGTGGACGGCTTCAGGGCAAGCCCCTAGCAAGCCCGCGATTATATCGGGCCATGGCCACTCGTGGCAAGTCGCAAGCTCCGTTTTTCGTGGGAGGCCGCTTGCGAGCGACGTAACTTCAATCTCATTCAGCCAAGAATACCTAACACAGTCTTCGGCGCCCGCAAGGGGCCTCCTACGTATCAGTCGTAGGGTGTGGGCACCGCCCACCTTCGTCATGTATCAGGCAAATGTGGGCGGTGCCCACCCTACGCGCACAGCTTCGCTGCTTTGCGGGCTTTTTCCGTGATCGCTTGCCATTGCTGGTTCTGTATATCTTCGCGGCTGGCGATGGAAGACACGCCGACACAGAGAATATTGGGGACAGCCAGATAATTCGCCGCGGTTTCAAGACTAATGCCGCCGGTGGGGCAGAAGCGCGCTTCGGGGAATGGGCCGTAAAGTGCTTTGGCCAGTTCAATGCCATTGATAACCGTGGCGGGAAATAATTTGAATTGATGCAGCCCCGCTTCCATGCCGAGCATGAGTTCTGATGCGCTGGCGATGCCGGGTAATAAAGGCAGCTTGATGGTTTTTGCAGCCTCCAATAATTTTTCCGTCAGTCCCGGCGAAATTGCAATGCGGGCACCAGCGGTAGCCGCTGCCTGTAATTGTTCGGCATTCGTCACGGTGCCAACCGCAATCTGAATTTGCGGCACGTCGCGTGCAATCCGCTCAATACTTTTTAAAGCGGCGTCGCTGCGTAACGTAATTTCAATAACGGTAATGCCGCCTTCCAATAAGGCATTTGCCAAAGGCACAGCATGATCAGCGTTGTCGATAACCACCACCGGCACTACCGGCGATGCGCGCATAAAATCATCAATAATTTTTTTCATTCATTATCCAAAGACTAAAATAAGACGCTGGCGCCTTCGTCGGCCGAACTGACAAGCGCACGGAAGTTTGCAAACAGTTCACGACCCATGCCGCTGTGGTGCGAAGTATTAGACATGAGCGCGGGTGTGCGTGCAGCGAATTCTTCATCATTCATCAACACTTTTAATTCACCCGTGATCGCGTTCAAATAAATCATATCGCCATCTTGCACTTTTGATAAAGGACCGTTTTTATCGGCGCTCGGCGTGATGTGAATTGCTGCTGGTACCTTGCCCGAAGCTCCCGACATCCGGCCATCGGTAATCAAAGCCACTTTATGTCCCTTGTCTTGCAAGCTCGAAAGCAAGGGCGTGAGTTGATGCAGTTCGGGCATGCCATTGGTGCTCGGGCCTTGAAAGCGAACAACGGCAATCACATCGCCAGTAATGTCTTTAGCTTTAAAGGCGCGTGCAAAAGCTTCCTGGTCATCAAACACGCGGGCCGGCGCTTGCACAATATGATGCTCGGGCTTTACTGCGGAGACTTTGATAACACCTTGGCCTAAATTTCCGGCGACAATTTTCAATCCGCCATCGGAAGTAAATGGATCAGAAAGTGGTCTAAGAATATCGAGATTGCCAGAAGCTTTTGGCGGATCGCGCCACACGAGTTTGTCATCTATCAAAACCGGTTCTTTCGCATAATGTTCGAGTCCTTTGCCCCACACGGTATTCACGTCTGCATGTACCAAACCGGCATCGATTAATTCGCGCACGACAAATGCCATGCCGCCCGCCGCATGGAAACCATTCACATCGGCAACACCATTGGGATAAATACGCGCCATCAAAGGCGTGGCCGCTGAAATTTCTGCCATATCGTGCAGGGTTAATCGAATGCCGACCGCGCGCGCCATCGCGATGATGTGCAACATATGATTGGTCGAGCCGCCGGTGGCCATCAAACCGACAACGGCGTTGACAATCGAGCGTGCATCAATCACTTCGGCGAAAGGTAAATAGTTGGCGTCGCTCAACGCCGTGGTTTTTGCAGCGCGCTCTACGGCGGCTTCAGTCAACGCTGTGCGCAAGGCAGTATTAGGCGGAATGAAAGCACAGCCGGGCACATGTAGTCCCATCAACTCCATCAACATTTGATTTGAATTAGCCGTGCCGTAAAACGTGCATGTACCTGCTGCGTGATAAGAACCCGCTTCGGCTTCAAGTAATTCGTCGCGCGTAGCTTTGCCTTCTGCATACAGTTGCCGCACTTTTGCTTTTTGTGGATTCGGAATGCCTGAGGGCATCGGTCCTGCCGGTACAAATAAAATCGGCAGATGTCCGAAAGCGGCCGCGCCGATAAATAAACCCGGTACAATTTTGTCGCATACGCCTAACAATAATGCCGCATCGAAAGAATCATGGCTAAGCGACACCGCTGTTGCCAACGCAATTACATCGCGACTGAACAAGGACAACTCCATGCCAGGCTGTCCCTGTGTAACACCATCACACATCGCAGGCACGCCGCCCGCTACTTGCGCGGTAGCACGAAAATTTCTGGCAGCATTCCGAATAATTTCCGGAAATTTTTCAAACGGTTGATGTGCCGACAACATGTCGTTGTAAGCCGTGACGATGCCGATGTTGGGCCATGCTGCAATTTTTAATGCATTTTTGTCGGTACCCGATGCAGCAATGACATGAGCAAGATTGGAGCAAGACAAACGACCGCGTGCCGGCCCATTGGGTTTTGCAGCGTGCATACGGGCTTCATAATCAGCACGCAAATCACGACTACGCTGTTCAATTCGCTCAGTGACTTCAGCGATAACTTTATTAAGTGCCACTACTTACTCCAGTAAATTTCTACAGCAGACGAATTGGCTTTGAATAATGCTGCAATCGGCAAGTGATGCACGTCGCCTTCGGCTATGGCCTGTTGCAATACAAGCTTTTTTTTCTCGCCGGTAATCGCCAGAATAATACGCTTGGCTCGTTGTATATATGCCAAGCTCATCGACAATCGTGAATGTGGCACATTTGCGGGCATTGGGCTTATGGGCAGTATAAATCTCGAGCCCTGATTTGAAATGGCAGCATCAAAATTCAAGCTGCTTGGGAAAAGCGAGGCAAAGTGTCCGTCCTCACCCATTCCTAAAACAACCGCATCCATTACATCGTTCATGGCAGCGAGTTTTTGATCAGCAGCGATCGCTGCACTTTCAAGATTCGTTTTGTTGGACCACAAACCTATAATATTTTTTTCAGCCTGGGCATTTGCTGAAAAAGCATTGCGAATATTTCGTTCGTTACTATCAGCATTATTATTCGGAACCCAGCGCTCATCGACCAATAAAAGCTTGACTCTATTCCAAGCCAATTCTTTTTGAGCGAGTGCTTGATAGATGGGCATCGGCGTGCTGCCACCGGAAACCCCAAGCAGTATATTTTTTTGTGACAGGCTTGCAGATTGCAAGGTGTCTGCAAGGCGCTGCACAACGGCTTGGTTGAACTGTTCGCGACTGGCAAACTCATGCCACAGGCTTGGACTACTAATCATCCCAATGCGCCTTGGATCGCTGTTTTAATTCTTCGGCTTCTTCCGGGCCCATGGTGCCAGCAGCATAGAGTTTGGGTTTTATGCCGGCTTCTTTCCATGCGCGATGAATGCCATCAATCCAAGACCATGCCGCTTCGAGTTCATCACGGCGTACAAATAATGTCGAATTGCCGTTAATGGCATCAAGTAATAAACGCTCGTAGGCAATTCGCTGGCGCGGCGTTTCAAAAGCTTCGGTCAAGGACAAATTCAGACCCACGGGATGTAATTGCACACCGTAAAGTCCCGGCTCTTTATTCATCAATTCCAAGGTGATGGTTTCTTCGGGTTGCAAACGAATCACTAAACGATTCGGCTTCACCATATTATTGCCATTGCTTTCAAAAATATTATGCGGCACTTGACGGAACTGCACGATAATTTCGGTGAAGCGGGTCGCCATACGTTTTCCCGTCATCAGGAAAAACGGAACGCCTTTCCAGCGCCAGTTGTCGATATGTGCCTGGATGGCAACAAAAGTTTCGGTTTTACTGCCCAGCACTGCTCCGGTTTCCTGTAAATAACCCGGTACCGGCGAATCATCATAAGCACCTGCAACATACTGTCCGGCAACGGTGGTTTTGTGAACATTGGCCGCGTTAATTGGGCGCAGACTTTGCAGTACTTTTACTTTTTCATTGCGAACGGCGTCCGGCGAAAGGCTCGAAGGCGGCTCCATGGTGAGCAATGCCAGTGTTTGCAGAATATGGTTCTGCACCATGTCGCGTAATGCGCCGGAATCATTGTAATAGCCCCAACGACCTTCCAGCCCAACGGTTTCAGACACCGTAATTTGCACATGATCAATGGTGTTGGCATTCCAGATCGGCTCGAACAAACAATTGGCAAAACGCAGGGCCAATAAATTTTGTACGGTTTCTTTGCCAAGATAATGGTCAATTCGATAAATCTGTCTTTCCTTGAAAATTTCGCCCACGGCATTTGAAATTTCCAGGCTGGTTTTTAAATCATGACCAATCGGTTTTTCCAGAATTATTCTGGTTGATGGCGTCACACATTTTGCTATGTACAAATTCCGGCAAATCGTGGTGTAAAGCGCTGGCGAGGTTGAAAGGTAACAAAGCAGTTCGGCGCTATCTGGGATATGTTCTTTGAGCTTGTCGAAAGCACTGGAGTCATTGACATCAATGCATGCGTAATGAACTTGTTGAAGAAACGCGTCCAGGTTTTCATTGGTATGCGTTGTTTTATGGCCGAACTGTTGCAATGTGGATTTTAATTCAAGCCGAAAGGCTTCAGAAGATTGATTCGCACGGCCGCTGCCGATCATTTTTAAACCAGAGGGCAATAAACCTTCTACAAATAAATGATGCAGTGAAGGCCACAACATGCGGGTAGCAAGATCACCGCTGGCGCCAAAAAGCAAAACCACGGAACTGGGCGCGGGAGTGTTTAACGCAGGTGTTGTCATTCTTAATATTTCATCCTTGATATTTTAATCTTCACTATTTCTTTTGCTGATCCATAGGCAGGCAGCTCCAAGTTTGCCCATATCGGTTCGTTTAATAATACTGACCGGTGTTTTTACCAGTAGTGATGAAAAACGGCCCTTGTCTTCAAATGCTGCTCGAAATAACAATTTGCCTTTTTCATCCATCAGATGCGGTAACAATCCGCCGGATAAATATACCCCCTGCCATGCGCCATACATCAATGCAGTATCGCCGGCAAAGGCTCCCAAAATCGAACAGAAATCATTGGCAGCTGCGCTTGCTGCCCGATTACCTTGATGTGCAGCTGAGGATACCGCTTCTGGCGTCAATAAAGTGGCTGGCAGCTGCATCAAATCGCTGCGCGCACGGTAAAGATTCAACAAGCCGCTGCCGCAAAGCAGGCGCTCGTATGAAACGCGCTCATAGTCGTTCAATAAAAACTGCAGGATTTTTATCTCGTCATCGGTTCGTGGCGCAAAACTAATATGGCCACCTTCGGTTTCAAGCACGATGCTTTGTTGATTTTCAATCTTGAGTGCAGCAACGCCGAGTCCGGTGCCGGGGCCCAGTGCTGCATAAACGCCCGGTTTTTTAGCATCGAAAAAAAGTGGCGTACCAATAGTTTCAAGATCGTCATCTTTCAATGAAGGTAATGCCCAGGCAACCGCTGCAAAATCGTTGATGACCTCTAGTTCATTCAGACGTAATTCTTTTTTCAGCGCTGAAATCGAAAAACTCCATTGGCTGTTGGTGAAGTCAATCTGATCGCTCGTCACTGCACTTGCAACAGCAATTATCGCATCGCTGGGTTGCCATTGCTCCGGGATTTTATTCAGATAATCGAGCAATGCCAAGCTAAGCGATGAGAATTGCGCTACTTGATAGGTATGTTGTTGGTCCAGTATTAAATCGGAATTATGTAAAGTATTTTTTATGGAAGATGCGATTGCAAAGCGTGCATGGGTGCCGCCAATATCCGCCACGAGGCAGTGTGCTTGCAGGTTTTGATCTATGAAATTTTCACTCGCGGCACTCATGGTGTATTGGCTTCCTTAATAACAAAAACTACAGCAGCGCGGGCGGGAATAGTGAAGCGTCCGTCCTGTGCCTGGTAGTTTGCTTGCGTGGCTGGCCTTTTATCGGCGGCATCGGAATTCAAGTGCACGGGGTGAAGTGCATAAGTCTTGTGGCTTTCTTCGGCAATTTTTATTTGCTGTGGTTTTTTATCCACATTGATGAAGTAGATTAATTCACTGAAGTTTGCATCTTCATAACTTTTACTATTGACCACATTGGACAAATGCCCGACCAAGAGCACCGGATTTTGTTCGGGCCCGGTGTTATAAAACTTTAAACGTTGTTTGATCTCGTTTGCAGTCGCCAGTCGGAACAGGCTTGAACTAGCACGGATTTTCAACAAGTCGATAAAAGCATCGCGTGCAAATTGAATCTGTTGCGGCGCTGGTTTTATCAAACCATTTTGCAGTCGAGGCTTGATCAGAGCGTAATTCTTTTCATTATCACGTTTTGGCGGAAGACCCGTTGCAAAATAATTATCCTTGAATTGCCAATCGAGTCGATTAAACCAATCGCCGGAATCGTAACTATTACCGTCCATCGATTTTGAACGCAGGGTTTCAATGCCGGCATGAAAGTAGGCAATGCCTTGGCTGAAAGCATTAATTGCCATGCCAAGCACCTGCACGCGCGCACGATCATCAGCACTCGTACTTAATGGCAACTTATAGGCATTGATATCAAACAAGGTTTGGTTGTCATGATTATCAATGTAGTTCACCACCTCGCTCGGTTGGCTAACGTAACCGGCCGGTTGGTCGCCATATTGAAATTGTTCAAGGCGCTTTGTATTGCCGTCTGCACCCTGCATTTCAAATTCACGCAGCGAGCCTGCCAAGCCAACTCTCACCATGTCGGCGGTTTTCAACAAGTCGGAATTTTTATTGACGCCAATATTGGTTTCATTGGCATCATAAGCAAGTCCATTGATATAGCCCTGATTTTTTACCAGCGCCTCGCCACTATCACCGGCACTACCGCCGCGAACAGCGTCACGGGCTCGATCACTAAAAGTGCCGATACCACTGCCGTTCAATGAAAGTTGCGATGCTTGTACAAAGCGTTCGCCATTGGCCACTTCAGCAAAATTCCAGCCTTCACCGATTAAATTAATATAACGACCGGTTTCACGATTCACTCGTTCTTGCAAACTAAGCATTGCAGCGCGCGGCTGATGTCCCATCAAATCAAAACGAAATGAATCAATTTTGTATTGCTTGGCCCACACCGCGGTCGAGTCAAGCATAAGCTTGGCCATCATCAAATTTTCTGTTGCGGTATTGTCGCAACAAGTGGAGCGTTCAACTTCACCCTTGGCATTCAGACGATGATAATAGCCCGGTACAATGCGGTCCAAGACCGATTTTTCGTTTTGCCCCGAGCTGCTGGCGTGGTTATAAACCACGTCCATGCCCACGCGTAGTCCGCTGTCGTGCAAGGCTTTTACCATGCGACGGAATTGCATAATTCGTTTTGCGCCGTCATTGGCATCACTGGCATAACTGCCTTCGGGCGCAGTGAAATGGTAAGGGTCATAACCCCAGTTAAAACAATCGGTAGCTGCTGATTTAGTGGTAATGTTTTGCTGTTGATCGCTACCAGCCCCGCCTTCTATTTTGTGCGACAGGCAATCTTTTTCAGGGATGCTAGCAATATCAAATACTGGCAATAGATGCACATCGGTCAAACCGGCTTTGGATAATTCAGTAAGATGTTTCATCCCGTTGGATTGCGATTCGGTAAATGCCAAATACTTGCCGCGATTAGTTTTACTGACACTGTCATCGTTAATCGAAAAATCACGCACATGTAATTCGTAAATCACCATGTCGGTCGGGTGTATTACTTTGTTTGGAAATACCGATTGTTCCCAGCCAGCCGGCTTCAGGTTTTCACTATTGATGTCGGTAATATAACTGCGCTGCGAGTTTGCATTTAAGCTCACAGAGTAGGGGTCGGTAACGACATTTCGTACAAGGCCGTGGTCGCGCACATACACATCGACCAGGTAGCGATAGTATTTACCCTCAAGATTGCTGTCGATTTTGGACGTCCAAATGCCGGTTTGGTTATTCCATTGCATTTCATGTCGTGTGCTTGCTTTGCTGTTTGCGCTGTCATACACGCAGACGCTCAATGCTTGTGCCGTGGGTGCCCAAAGTTTGAATTGAGTGCTATTTGAAGCAAGCTTGATGCCTAAATCAGGAACATTTTCTGCGTCCCGATATAAATCATCCAAAGCGCCTGCTATTTGTGTAGCAGTGAAATCCAGTGTTCTACCTTTATTGTCTTCACTTACCAATACTAGTTGTTGCTTGTGCAATGACGGAAGCCGGTAAATATCGGATGGTTTTACATTGAGTTGAGCACCCGCTGCCACGTATTTGAAGCGGGATAAAATTGCTTCGGGTAATTGGCCATGAAATGAATCGAGCACCAGGAATCCGTCGCTGCCTGATACCGCTTGACCCTTTGCGGTCTTTATTTTTCCCGTAGATGAAAAATAAAGTTTGAAGCTTCCGAAGTTTTGAGCTTGCGGCCATGCAATTGCCGAACGATTCAACCAGATGCCACGAGCCTCTGTTTTTGCGGCGCTTTTATTGAGATTGACTTCAAATGTGCTTTGATCGCAGTCAGCTAGTAGTGGTGCCGTGAGCGCGGCAAGAGCAGTCATCGGCAGGCAAAGCACGAGCCCTGCCAGCAGGATCTTATGCTTTTTGCACCGGCTTACTCTCATGATCATGCTTCCTTTACTAAGCCCCATTATTTCTAGCGCCCGCAAACAGGTCCCGCTTAAAGCTTGCGAATCAATAAGTATGGTGTAACTTTACTACATCTTAATTGCTTTAGTACTATTTAAAAGGCTTTAGTGCTAATTTAAGCTTGTTTATCAAGCGCTATCAAAAGTAGTTTCTCTACATTCTGTGGGGTAGGTATGCGATTAGTGACGAAAAGACTTGTTTGGAAATCCTGCATTTTTAGTGTGCTCTACTTGTGCGGTGCTACAGCTGCGCTAGCTCAAGACAAAGCGGGCTCATTGCCTGCGGTGAATGCCAGCACGGTAAGAATTGCCGATCCGGGCAGTACTTTGCCTGTGGATTGGTCGCATGGCGGATTTATCGAAATTTATGTGCGTGGCTACCAGGACAGTGACGGCGATGGTATTGGTGACTTGCGTGGCTTAATCCAGCGCCTGGATTATCTAAAAGCATTGGGTGTCAAAGGTATTTGGTTAATGCCAACCACGCTTAGCCAAGACGGTGACCATGGTTACGCGGTAAAAGACTATCGAAATATTGAGCCGGCCTACGGCAGCTTGGCAGATTTTGATGAGTTAATTAAACAAGCCCATACCCGCGGTATTGGCATCGTGCTCGATTACCTGATCAATCACGCCAGCAGCCAGCATCCGGCTTTTATCAATGCGGCCTCATCACCCAATAACCCGTATCGAGATTGGTTTGTCTGGCAAGACGCTGCGCCGAAAGCGTGGAATATTTATGGTCGAAACCCTTGGGTCGCCACTTACAACGGTGCGTATTTGGCGCAATTCAACGACAGCATGCCGGATTTTAATTTGCTCAATCCCAAAGTGCTTAATTTTCATTTGGATAATATGCGGTTTTGGTTGAATCGCGGTGTCGATGGATTTCGTTTTGATGCCGTGGCGCATTTAATTGAAAACGGAAAAGACGCTTGGTATGACCAGCCTGGCAATTACGTGATGATGAATTTGCTGATCAAGGAACTCAGCACAAACTACCCAAACCGCTACATGGTGTGCGAAGCGCCGGAGAGTGCAAAACTTTATGCGGCGCCAACAGCATGTGGCCATGCGTTCGCTTTCGGCTATCAATATGATTTGGCAAAAGCAGCCAAGGGTAACCGCTCAGCAATTAAAAAAATTGCCAGTTATTTCAGTTTAACCGACAATAATCTGGCAAGTTTTGTCTCTAATCATGATCAATTTGCTGGTGATCGTTTATGGAACCAAGTCGGCGGTAATCTGGCGCAATATCGTTTGGTTGCCGCAACCTATCTGCTGCAGCCGGGCACGCCCTTTATTTATTATGGTGAAGAAATCGGCATGAGTAACCACCAAAGCCTGGCAACCGATACGCGATTACGCATTCCGATGAGTTGGACTCCAGACACTAAGGGCTTCAGTACAAGCACGCCGTTTCGTGCCTCTGCGGACAATATCGCCGAACAAAATGTTGCTGCGCAATTGCAGGACGCCGATTCCCTACTAGCCTTTTATAAAGCCATGCTGGCCTTGCGTAATGCTTATCCATCCATTTCAAAAGGGCTATATCAATTTGCTTTTGTCGATGGCGACGTACTTGGCTTTCAACGACAACTTGGTACCGAAACAACTTTGATCATCATTAATTTTGGCAAGACCGGGCTTGGCGTCAAGACAAAAAATCTTTCTCCGAACAAGGCTTACTCTTTAATTTATCCCAAGACAGCGCTTGAAATTACCAGCGATGCAAAAGGCATGGCGACTGTTACTTTGCCTGCGCAGTCGATGAGTGTGTTTGTGCAGAAGTAGGGTAGGCATTGCCCAAAATTCAATCTGTAGGGGCGCATGCTTGCTGCGCCCGACGGTTGCGTATATTTTGGGCGCAGCAAGCATGCACCTCTACGTTTGGTGTTACGAAGATTTTGGGTGCGGCAAGGGTGCATCCATACGTTTGGTGTTACGAAGATTTTGGGCGCGGCAAGGGTGCATCCCTACGTTTGGTGTTACGAAGATTTTGGGTGCAGCAGGCATGCATCCTACGTTTGGTGTTACGAGGATTTTGGGCGCAGCAACCGTGCAGCCCTACGTTTGGTGTTAGGAAGATTTTGGGCGCAGCAAGCATGCGCACCTACGTTAATACAAGGCCTGCTTTCTGGTGATCCGTATTGGGCCAGTGCGCATGGTGGGTGGTGCCTGCCCTATGAAGCTTTACGCGTACAGGTAAAAAAACCGTTCAAGGTCAATCGGCCAAATACCGGATTAGGGCCCATGCTTTCATGCGCATGAATATCGCCGCAGTGAAAAATGCGGCCATCATAAAAAATCATGCGATTAAATTTTGCCGGTACGCGGCCAACACGGTCAAAATAATCGGGAGCCCCTTGAAAATAATTTGCCGATATTGAATATTTTTCAGCAAAGTTTTCATTGAGCATGGTGCTGGCGTCATGTACAAACAGTTCAATCTCCGGCATGGGGCGAGTAGGGGCATAAAAATCGGTGCCGCCTAAATTTGGGTTGTGAAATAAATATAAAACCGAAGCCGCAATGCAGTGCGCAGGATCCACCCAGGCACTATCGCGGTGGCAAATCCATTGTCTTGCCTGTAATTGCTCCGGTGGCAAAGTGACCATCGCCATTCGGCTATTCATTTTCAGTGTGCGGCGTGCATTGAACAAACCGCGAATATGCGAATTAAAAAAATCCCGCAATTGCTCACTTACCCATGCAGGCATCGGAAATTCAAGGCCTGGGTAGGCATTGAAAGATGCCATAGTGAATTGGGTCGCTTGTTCAATAGCAAATTTCCGCAGTTTTTCCGGATGCAATAGAACATCATCAATCACCCAGCAGACCTGACCGTTGTCCAGTCTATGCTGCTTGATTGCTGGGTTCGGATTGAACAAACCGGTCATGCGATAAGAGCCCTTTAATATTGCGGAACTAGAGCGTGGAAGTCGGCTTTTTAAATAACCAGGAAACGGCTTTCGGAAATTCATTACGCCAGAATTTTTCATTATGTTCGCCACCCGGCACTACTTCACTATGTAGGTTTTCGGCAGGATGTTTTTGCGCTGTAAGCAATGCTGTCATTTTTTCAATGCCGTCAATAGCTTCATCACCTTCTTTGCCTCCCATCATTAAATAAACCCTGGTCGATGCTGGCGCAGGATTTTTTTTAGTGTGCTTGAATACTTCACTGGAATACCAGTATGACGGCGAAAAAATACCTGCCATGCCGAAGACATCGGGATATTGATGTACAGCATAGTGTGAAATAAAACCGCCCATCGAGCTCCCCATAATGGCAGTGTTATCACGATCAGCAAAAGTCCGGTAATGCTTGTCAACATAAGGTTTCAAAACATTCACCATAAAATTGACATAGAGCCTGCCTTCAGCTTTGCCAAAGCGCTTGTTTGTCCAAGGGCTTAATTCGTTTAAGCGTTTTTCCTGCCCGTTATCGACACCCACCACAATGACTTCAAGTCCTTGCGATTTTGCCAGTTCATCCAGAGTTTCATCAACACCCCATTCACCGGCATAGGCGGTTGCATTGTCAAACAAGTTTTGACCATCGTGCATATAAAGCACCGGATAGCGGCGCTCATTTTTTTCATAGCTCGGTGGTAAATAAATACGAACAATACGCTGGCGATTTAGCCCCGGCATGGACATGGCATCGAGAATATGCACATTAGCCGAGGCTGTAGATGCAAGCGACTGTGCATTCGCATGATTGCAAAACGCAAATGAAATAATTAGACAAAAAAGAAATTTCATTTTTAATCCGTCAATTCTGTGAAGCATTTAGTTGGGTTTGATGCTCGCGGAATTGGCCGTCAGGTGCGCCAATTCGCCGGATAAATGCAGGCCCGGCCCAGACTGTTTGCCATCGGCGACTTGATGATGTTGCGGACGTGCTTCGTCCAGTGCATGGCTAGCTTCTTTCTCCAAAGCCGGCACGGTAATGCCGCGCTGCATGGTAACGCCGACCACTAAAATATCGATCATTAGCAAATGCAAAATTCGGCTAATCATTGGAACTTGCGAGGCCGAGTCTTCAATATTGTCGAGAATCAAGGCAATATCGGCCTTGCGTGCAAGTGCTGATTGACTCGCGGTAATCGCTACCACGGTTGCGCCACGTTCTTGTGCCTTATCGACGACTTCAAGTAATTCCTGTATCTGTCCGCTACCGCTTATCACCACCACCACAATGCTTGGGTCCAATACGTTGGCGGCTAATAACTGCAAGCGTGGGGCGGTGTAAGACATTGCCGAAACACCCATGCGCAGAAATTTGAATTGTGCGTCATCGGCAACGCTGCCGAAATGTCCGACCGCATAAAACTCGACACGCTTGGCATCGGCAATTAAACGCACGACTTGGTCGATGGTTTTTGGATTCAGATGATTTCGTACTTGCAATATTGCCGATGCCGTATTGCTCAAAACTTTGTCGCCCAATTCCAACATGCTGTCGGAATCGGTCACTTGAATATGAGTAATCGGCATAGTGCCGGTCAGGCTTGAGGCCAATCGAAGTTTGAAATTCGACAGACCATCACAACCCAATGAGCGACAAAAACGAATGACCGTCGGCTGACTCACGTTGGCTGCACGGGCGAGTTTGGCAATAGGTTCGTTTAACGCGGTTCGTGGTTGCGAAACCACTAAATCGGCAACACGCTGCTCGGCAGGTGATAGACCATCACGCACGCGGCGAATTTGGTTCAATATGCTCGAGTCTTCCGACGCTTCCAAACCACCCAGCTGTGCCGCCAAAATAACCGAGGCCCCCATAAAGGTGGCATTGGATTCGGTGATCACATAAGTAGGAATGCCTTTCAAATAATCACTGAAGCGGCCCTTATCTTCAAAGCGTTTGCGAAAGCTTGAGCGATCAAAATAGTCACCCAGTCGCGGCACAATACCGCCACCAATATAAATGCCGCCCAAGGCGCCTTGTGTCACCGCCAGATTCGCAGCTGCCGTTCCCAACATTTCACAAAAGGTTTCAAGTGTTTCAACGCAAATGGGGTCACTACCATTTAATGCACGCAAGGTTATTTCGGGCGCCGCTAAAGTTTCGGTTTTTCTATTTTTTGCCCGTTCACTTAAAGCTTGATAAATCAATTCAATGCCGGGTCCAGATAACAAGCGCTCAAAAGAAACATGCTCGAGTTGTTTCCAGGCAAATTCTAAAATCGCAATTTCACGGGCATTGCGTGGCGAAAAACTGGCGTGGCCGCCTTCAGAACCCAAGGCCACCCAGCCAGCACCGGCTGGAATTAAACCCGACACGCCCAATCCACTACCAGCACCAATCAAACCAATAACGCTATCGGCCACCGAATGGCCGCCGCCAATTTGTCGGCGTTGATTGGGCAGTAATTTGGGCAGCGACATCGCCAACGCAGTGAAGTCATTCACCACCACTAAATTATCGAATTGCAGTCGCTCCCGCATTTCTTCAATCGAAAACTGCCAGTGATAGTTGGTCATGCGAACCTGATCACCAGAAACGGGATTGGCAATCGCGAGCGCCGCATTTTTAATGCGCTCTATTTTTAGCCCTTTAAGATAATGAGTAATCGCCGCATGAAAATCGGGGTAGTCAGCACATAACAAAGACTGACTGTGCTCAAACTGGCCGGGTGCCGTTTCAAGCGTAAAGCGGGCATAGGTACCGCCAATATCGGCAAGCAAGCGCGGGTTGGTAAAAGCGGCTTGCTTGGCTGGAAGGGGGTTTGTCATGCGGGGTTTGCTCGTTATTTATTGCGGCGAAAGGCAGCCAAGTATGCAAAGTACGTGTTTTTAGGTATTCCGGTCAACGCAAAACTGAACATAAAAGGAGATTTTCACACCTTCGTGCTTTCGATAAATACAATAAATTAAGTAATTTAACTACATTTTCTGGATATAAAGATTGCAGAATACTGCATTTCATTTTAATAAGTAGGCATAAAGTATTGATATATATAAATTTAATTGAAAATTAGCTTGATTTTCATAGTAAAAATAATTTCACTTAATGTTTGACATGTTCTCTAATTTTGTTACATTTAGGTTTAGAGCAAATGTTCTGGAACGTACTTTTATTACACAGAAGCGAATTTCAGGGCTTTGCAATTAGATCGACTAACACCAACAACGGGGAACAACATGCACAGCCAAGCAACTAAAACGAGAAAAAACGCCGATCGACAGGCGATTTTTAAACTCAATCCCATCGCTGCTGCCTGTGCGGCGGCCCTTTTGTTAGCGAGCACGAATAGCTTCGCGCAAGATGCAGGCGCAACTGCTACTACAGAAGAACAAGCAATAGCCGCCAAGAAAAAGAAAGAAGGCGAAGCAGTTGAACTTGATGCGGTGAAGGTGACGGGTATTCGTCGCAGTATTGAAAGCGCGATCGAGAAAAAGAAAGAATCCACTTCTATCGTTGAAGTTATTTCAGCAGAAGACATTGGCAAGCTGCCTGACAATTCCATTGCTGACGCGATTTCTCGCGCGCCGGGCATTACCTCGCAACGTATTGCTGGTCGTGCGTCAGAAATTAATATTCGCGGCTTCGCTGGTGACTTCAGTACCACTTTATTGAATGGTCGTGAGCAAGTTAGCGTCGGTGATAATCGTGGTGTCGAGTTCGATCAATACCCGTCTGAGTTGATAGGTGGTGTAACCATTTACAAAACACCTGACGCCAGATTGGTGGGTCAAGGTGTATCGGGTACAGTAGATCTGCAAACGCTGAAACCACTGAGCTACAGCGAGCGTAGTGTGAGCTTGAATGCTCGCTTGGAGCAAAATTCTCTGGGTGAAGTAAACCCAGGCTATTCGGACAATGGCAGCCGTTTAAGTGCAACCTATATTGATCAATTTGCAGACAATACCTTTGGTATTGCACTAGGCTTTGCGCGTTTGGATTCACCTGGCCAAAGTCAACAGTGGGAAGCGACTGGATACACCAGAAATGCTGCCGTAGCAGGAGGTAATGCACTTTACCAAGAAGGTAGTAAGCAGCGTGCGGGCTCCACAGACAATGTTCGTACGGGTGTTATGGCAATAATGGAGTACAGGCCAAACGATACATTCCGCAGCGAGTTGGATATTTTTTATTCCAAGTTTGAAAAAGCCGAAGTGGCACGTGGAATGGAAATGGGTTTAGGTTGGACTGGAGCTACACCCACAGGAATCACGACAGGTGATTTATTTGGCTTAACGCATGTGCTTAGCGGTACTTTTGCAGGGATTAACCCTGTTCAAAAGCACGAGTTAAATACCAGCAATGACGATATTTTTTCGATTGGCTGGAACAACAAACTCAAGTTGAATGAAGACTGGACGGCAGTTCTTGATGTGAGCGGGTCATCTGCAAAACGTAATGACCAAGTTCTGGAGCTGTATGCCGGTGCTACAGACAACGCAGATAATCCTTTGTCTCAGACTGTTAATTTCACGATTAATCCTAGCACCGGTTTGCCGACTTATACCTTTAGCCGGAACAATGCGGACCCTAGTGTTATTCGTCTTACTGATAGCTCGGGCTGGGGCCAAGCAGGTTACCTAAAAGATTTCAAGGTGCGTGATGATCAAGTCGCTTTGCGCCTGAATCTGAAACGTGATTTCCTCGATGGGCCATTCAGCAGCGTTGAGTTTGGTGTTAACTATGCCGAGCGCGACAAGAGCCGTAAAAGTATCGAATACATTCTAAGATTAGCTGCAGGAAGCGCTGTCCCTACAAATATCCCTTCAGGCCTTTTGCTGTCACCGGTTTATAACGATTTGACAGGTGGGTGGCCTATCGTCGCTTTTGATTTGCAAGGGGCATTAGACAGTGGGTTGTATGTTCGATCGTTAAACTCACCAGGCGATGTCTACGACAAAAACTGGTCGGTCAACGAGAAGGTGACGACTGCTTTTGCACAATTGAATATCGATACCCAGTGGGGTTCTGTGCCTGTTAGGGGAAACATCGGGGCGCAGTTCATTCAAACTGATCAAAGCTCAAAAGGCTTTGGTGCGAATGGTTCCGGAACAATCGCGACACCCATTACAGGCGGAGCGAAATATAATGATTTCCTGCCAAGCTTAAACCTATCGTTTGAGTTGCCTTACGATCAGTTTATTCGCTTCGGCGCCGCCAAAACGCTAGCACGTGCTCGCTTAGACAGAATGCGTGCAAGCAATCAATATAGTTGTAATTTTGAAGGCCCTAATGAATTTCATGGCCCTTTGCTTCCTACGCAATGCTTCTGGAGAGGTAATGCTGGTAATCCAGAGCTGGAACCAACGCGGACAAATTCTTACGATATAGCTTATGAGAAATATTTTGAGACAAAAGCCTTTATTGGACTTGCGTATTTCTATAAAAAGCTTACTACTTTCGACTACGAACAAAATGCACCGTTCGATTTTACCGGCTACATAAACCCTGGAGCCTTAACCCCTGTCAGTAATGCTGGCGCCGTAAGGTATTACTTGAATGGTACTGGTGGTTATGTCAAGGGACTTGAATTCAATGCTTCGTTCCCACTTAGCATGGTTTGGGACAAACTCGACGGATTTGGCTTTACTCTGAATGCCTCCGACATCAAGAGCAGCATAGAAACTAATGGGCCAGGATCGGCCAGACCGTTGGCTGGCCTATCTACACTTAGTGCCAATGGTAGTTTTTATTATGAAAAATATGGTTTTTCTGCACGCATCAGTAAGCGTTACCGTGACAAGTTCTTAGGAGAAGATCGTGGCTTTGCAGGTAATAGGGCATTTGATTATTACTCTCCAGAAGTCATTACCGACCTTCAATTCGGTTATCAATTCAAGGAAGGCTCAAGTTGGGAAGGCTTGTCTGTGCTTTTGCAGGTTAATAATTTAACTAACGATCCCTATGGCCAGTACTACCTTCGTGGCGATGCTACTGCTCCGAAGCGTTACGGCGAATACGGCCGCACCGTACTACTCGGTTTAAATTACAAGTTCTAACAATAATCACCTCTCCCCCGTTAAGCCTTGTCAGTGAAAGTTGACAAGGTTTTTTTTAGAAAAAAGTTCATGCGGTCTGTTTTTTTACGGGAATCCGCTGGCAAACGCCAGTCTTCTAGTCAATTGAGGAGCCGATAATGAAAACGCAGTGGGTCAAATATTTTATATATGTGCTTGTTTTTTGGATGGCGTCACTCAGTACGGTAGTAAAAGCCGATGTCGTCTTGCATGCATTTGACTGGCCTTACACACGGGTCACCGAACAAGCCGACGAGATTGCCAGTCTCGGCTATAAAGCGGTATTAGTTGTGCCGCCATTGAAATCGGGTAGTGACTGCGCGTGGTATTTTCGCTATCAGCCGCAAGATTGTCGTGTGATAGATCACTGTCGTGGCAACACCGAAACTTTCAAGGCAATGGTGGCAGCCTTACGCAATAAGAACGTCAAGGTGTATGCCGATTTAGTATTGAACCATATGGCCAATGAGCGTGACGGCGCATTGGATTTTCCCGGCGCGTTTGCACTGAAAGACTACAGCCAACGCCGCGCATATTTCTCTCGACAACGCTTATTTGGTGATTTGACTAAAAATTTTCTAAGCGCCACGGACTTTCATGAAGCTCGCTGCATCACTGATTACAATGACATTTATCAAGTACAAAATTGGCGTTTATGCGGTGGTGCTGGTGATCGCGGCTTGCCGGATTTAAATGCCAATGCCTGGGTTATCAAACAGCAACGTATCTATGTTGGAATGCTAAATGCTTATGGCGTTGAGGGTTACCGCGTTGATGCTGCAAAACATATGACTAGCGAGCATCTGCGTGCGGTATTCAGTCCCGATTTAATCGGCAATCGTCGTGTTTATGCAGAAATTATTACTGGCGGTGGTGCCGGTACACTCGAATATGATCGTTTTTTAGCACCATATTTACGCGATATGCCTAGCAACTTCGGTGCCTACGACTTCCCATTGCTCAATACGATAAAGCGCGCTTTTGGTTTTGGTCAGAGCCTGAATCAATTGGTCGATCCCTATGCTTATGGTCAAGCACTGTATCCATTGCGTGCATTGACCATGCCCATCACGCATGATATTCCCAACAACAGCGGCTTTCGTTATTTGTTACTCGACCCCACGGACGAAAAACTTGCCTATGCCTATTTATTAGGACGCGATGGTGGCGAGCCGATGGTTTATAGCGACTACACGGCTGGCGATAATGGCCGCTGGTTCGACGCGCATAAAAGTGTTGATATGCAGGCAATGCTGCGCTTTCATAACAAAATGCAGGGCATTAGCCAAGAAGTGCTCGCTTATAACGACTGTGCCATTTTATGGCGTCGAGGCCAAGACGGTATTGCAGGTATCAATAAATGTGGCAGCGAAGTACTTTTTGATGTGGATACCAATAACCGTTTTTTCTGGTTCCGTAATTATCGCGAATTATTTACCAATGGCACACTGCGTATCGAAACTGGACGCTATGGTTTTCGCTTGCCAGCGCGTTCTGCAAACATGTGGGTAGTGGAATAAAGATCTAAAAACTATTGTGGGAGGGCCGTAAGGCCCGAATGCTCGAGCCTGCGGAAACATTCGGGCCTTACGGCCCTCCCACGGTCAACCTTACATGCTGCGATGATTATTATCAGTGCGCGACGCACGCACCCTATGCTTGAAATATTTTTGAATGAACGGGGCGACATCAATGATTGAAAAACGCGGCTATGGTTCTACAGGCTTGATGGTATCTTCATTGGGCTTGGGGGCAATTCAAATTGGGCATGCGAGTCTTGATGAAGCCAGTGCACGGAGTGTGTTGGAAACAGCGTTGGAGCTGGGCATTAATTTAATTGACACCGCACCCAGCTATGGCATTTCTGAACAACGTATTGGTCAGTATTTATCTGCAAGACGCGAGCAATTTATTTTGTCCACCAAGCTTGGCTATGGTGTTGATGGCATTCAAGACTGGACCGGCCCATGTATCACGGCAGGTGTTGAGCAAGCGCTTGGCAAATTAAAAACCGATCGTATTGATATTGCCCATTTGCATTCTTGCCCGGCGTCAACCTTGGAGCGTGGAGATGTTGTAGATGCGCTAGAAAAAGCAAAGCAAGCAGGAAAAATAATCGCTATTGCCTATTCTGGTGATAACGAAGATCTGACTTATGCGATCAATATGGATCGTTTTGATGGCTTCATGGTGTCACTTAATATTTGTGATCAGCAGGTATTGAATGAACAGCTAACAGCCATGCAGGGCAAGGGTTTGATCGCTAAACGCCCGACGGCGAATCATCCGTGGCGTTTCGAATCAGTGCCAACGGGTGATTATTGCGAGGTCTATTGGCATCGTTGGAAAGCCATGAATCCGCCAAATTTTGGTATGGAGTGGGGCGAACTTTCATTGCGTTTCGCGTTGTCTTTTTCCGGCATTGCAAGCGCCGTTGTGGGAACCAGTAGTTTCGAACATCTCGAACAAAATATTGCATGGGCAGCGAATGGTGCATTGGATGACGCGCAGATCTTGCAATTGCGTGAGAGTTTCAAAACGCATGATAAAAACTGGCGTGCCGAGATTTGACAAAAACACCGTGGGAGGGCCGTAAGGCCCGACTATTTCCGCCAGTGCAAACATTCGGGCCTTACGGCCCTCCCACGAAGAAGATGGGTCGCCCGCAAGCGGCCTCCTACGAAAAACATTAATTCATTTTCCAGCAGAGGTGCGCTTGAGCGCACCCTATGCAGAATTTACCTTGCCCAACACTTGCCCTAATACGGTCGGTGTTTCTGTTGGGAAGTCATTCAACTGCACGGCATCTTTCGACCATAAACAAATCACCGTGGAGCCGTAATTGAAGCGGGCCATTTCGGCGAAGCGTTCAATCTGAACATTCTTGCCGCGATAATCTTTATGTTGGATTCGCGAGCCGTATTTCGGGATTTCAACGCCACTCCAAACCGTTTCTACGCCAGAGACGAGCAGGGCGCCGACCATTACCAAACACATCGGGCCATGGTCGGTATCGAAATGGCAAACCAGGCGTTCGTTGCGGGCAAACAGGCGCGGAATGGCTTGTACTCCCCATGGCGCAACGGTGAATAAACGTCCCGGCACATGTACGGTTTCGGTGAGGGTTCCGGTCCAGGGCATATGCACGCGGTGATAATCGCGCGGTGATAAATAAATATTGGCAAACCAGCCATCGACAAATGGTTTTGCTGCTTCTTCGTCGCCTAATAATTCTGCGGCGGTAAAGCTATGGCCTTTGGCCTGAAAAATATCGCCGTCTTTAATGCGCCCGATCTGGCTTATTTTTCCATCGGCCGGCATCAATAATGCTTCTGCGTTGGCATCGGCAATGCGTGCACCAGGTTTCAAGGCGCGAGTAAAAAATTGGTTGAAGCTTTTATAACTAAGCGGGTCGCTAACTTCGGCTTCACTCATATTGACATTGAATTTTCTGACGACCAGCGCGATAAGCCAATTCTTGAATGGTCGCCATTCATTTCTAGCAACGAAATAAGCCAGCCGCGAAAAAAAACGATGCGGCATTACATATTGAAGAAATACGGCAAGGCTCATTATTTATCCTACTTATTATTTGATAGCGCAATTAAATCGGCGGCTATTTTTTTCGGCATAAACGGTGCGCGAATGATGCCTACTTCATTGCCTTGCGGATTGAGTACGACGATGGTTGCCGAATGGTCCATCGTATAGTCACCGTTCTTTAATGGTATTTTGGTGTAAACAAGTGCCAGCGATTGAACCAAATTGGTGAGCGCAGGTTCTTGCAGGGTCGCAGTCAAAGTGTCTTTGTGAAAAAACGCAGCGTAGTCTGCAATTATTCTGGGCGTGTCGCGTTCGGGGTCAATCGAAACAAACAAGACACGAGGTCTGGTTTCGGCAGGAAGTGTTTCCCACAGTTTTTGTGCTTTTGATAAATCCCCTAAGGTCGTGGGGCAAACATCCGGACAATGGGTAAAGCCTAAAAAAACCAGCGTCCAATGCTTATTGATCGCGGCTTTAGTGATGATTTTTGCATCGGCGCTTTGCAGGGCAAAGTCTGGCAATTCGCGGACTTCCGGGAATAGGCGAACGGTCTGCATTAGCTTGGTAGATGGGGCTTGTGGCTTATCAAACCAATTTTGCGCTGCCCATAAGCCAAAGCCAGCCGCGAACGCCGCCAGTATGATGTAGAGGATGGATTTGCTGTAAATACCGCGCTGATGTTTTATTTTCATGTCGGCATTATAAGCCAGCAAGCCAGTATTGCCGCTATAATTTGAGCTCACACAGCGAGCGTGCCATGAGCCAAGAACTTTCTACGATTATCGATTTCATTCGCTACGGCGCCAGCCGTTTCAACGCCGCGGGTTTGAGTTTCGGTCATAGCTACGACAATGCGCTCGATGAAGCGACCCAGCTCGTGCTGCATGCGCTGCATTTGCCGCATGACTTGAGTCCGGCTTATGGGCAGGCCAAACTCGTTCATGAAGAAAAAGACCGCGTGTTGGCCTTGTTCCAGCGCCGAATCGATGAACGCGTACCGGCTTGTTATTTGACTGGCGAGGCTTGGTTCGCTGGCTTGAGTTTCAAAGCCGACCATCGTGCGCTCGTGCCACGCTCGCCGATTGCCGAATTGATCGAAACCAGTTTTGAGCCCTGGGCCGGTGGGCGTGAAATTCAACGGGTGCTCGATATGTGTACGGGTTCGGGCTGTATCGCCATCGCTACCGCGCATTACCATCCGGATTGGCAGGTGGATGCGGTCGATATCAGCGAAGAGGCCATGTCACTCGCTAGGGAAAATATTGAACGCCTGGAAACTACCAATGTTCGCGTGCTGCATTCGGATTTATTTCGTAGCTTGCAAGGTGAAGTTTATGATTTGATCGTGACTAATCCGCCTTATGTCACTCATGCCGAAACCGATGCTTTGCCGAAAGAGTATTCGCATGAGCCGGAACTCGGTTTGCGTGCTGGCGATGATGGTCTGGATTTGGCATTGGAAATATTGCGCGATGCACCACAGCATCTTTCCGAAAACGGATTCCTGATTTGCGAAGTGGGCGAAAGCGAACATGCATTAGTAAAACTATTGCCGCAATTACCCTTGGCCTGGGTCGAATTCAAAGTCGGCCAGATGGGAATTTTTGTGGTCGAGCGTGAAGATTTGGTTGCACATCATGCCGCTATTAAACTATTGGCGGATGCACGCCGATGAGTATGAATTCCTTAGGCCGTATGTTGGTGCTGACCACATTTGGTGAAAGCCACGGTCCGGCGATTGGTTGTGTGCTCGATGGCTGCCCGCCGGGTATCGAAATTTCAGCGGAAGAATTTAATGATGACTTGCAACGGCGTGCTACCGGAAAATCCCGCCACACCTCGCAACGCCATGAAGAAGATGCCGTCGAAATTTTATCCGGCGTGTTTGAAGGTAAAACTACCGGTACGCCGATTGCCTTATTGATTCGCAACACGGATGCCCGCAGTAAGGATTACGCGAATATTGCCCAGCAATTTCGCCCTGGTCATGCCGATTACAGTTACTGGCAAAAATACGGTATTCGCGACCCACGCGGTGGCGGACGTTCGTCGGCACGCGAGACCACCATGCGGGTTGCCGCTGCTGTTATCGCAAAAAAATGGCTGCTGCAAAAATACGGTATTCAAGTACGTGGTTATGTGGCGCAAGTGGGTGAAATGAAACCGACGTCTTTTGATTGGGACGTGGTCGAGGCAAATGCTTTTTTCTGGCCATGTGCCGAACAAATCATCGAGCTGGAAAACTTTATGGACAGCGTTCGTAAATCCGGCGACTCCGTGGGTGCCCGCTTGATTGTGGTTGCCGATAATGTACCCGCAGGTTGGGGCGAACCGATCTACGGAAAACTCGATGCCGAACTCGCTTCGGCCATGATGAGTATCAATGCCGTCAAAGGCGTTGAAATTGGTGCCGGTTTTGATTCGGTCACACAAAAAGGCAGCGAACATCGCGACCTGATGACGCCGGAAGGTTTCATGAGCAATAACGCCGGCGGCATTCTTGGTGGAATTTCCACCGGCCAGCAAGTGACTTGTTCGGTAGCATTCAAACCGACTTCAAGTTTGCGATTGCCAGGCGTGAGCGTTGATACGAATGGTAATCCGATTGAAGTTATCACTACCGGTCGTCACGACCCTTGCGTCGGTCTGCGTGCTACGCCAATTTGCGAAGCAATGATGGCATTGGTATTGATGGACCAGGCGATGCGGCATCGTGCGCAGTGTGGTGATGTGGGTGAGATTGCGCCGAAGTTGTAATGGTGTGTAGGGTGGGCACCGTCCACCAATGTCAAATGTTACTAAGGGACATGGTGGGCGGTGCCCACCCTACGTTGGTGATTACGCGATGCAAGCAGTCTAAATTAAGGCGTTTTTTGCCACGAAATATCTATCTTTCTATGTTGTGCTGCACAGTCTCGCAAATAGAGATTGATTAGACTTTGATACGGCACTCCAGCCTCATCTGCCATTTGCTTGAAATACACAATCACATCTTCGCCTAATCGCATTGTGACGGGCTTTTTTAACTTGCTCGCATAAGGGTTTTTGCGAGATTTCATTTTCGATAAATCGTATTCAGTTTTCATGACGTAAGTCCTTCGTAATATGTGCCTTCAGTTTTCGTGGCTTTTCTCGCTGATATAATTCGGATGATGCCGCCTTGGTCTCGTTCGCAGTGGCAAACGATTAACAGGCGGGCTTCGTTGCTAAAGCCAAGCATTAAAAACCTGTCTTCTGCATTGGAATTGTCTTCGGCATAGAACTGCACAGCGAATTCATCGTAAAAAACAGATTCGGCTTCTTCAAATGAAACGCCGTGTTTCTTCTTGTTTAAGCTTGCTTTGGCTTTGTCCCATTCAAATTTAATCATAAATACATTGTATGTACGTTGTTCGTGCTGTCAAGTATCACCGTAGCCCGGGTCACGCTACACCGACCCAGGTTCATGTGTAATCCCAAAAATATTCCATGCACGAATCAAACGCCTAGCCTGAATGGTCTTACCTATTTAGCTGGTTATTCCCCGCAATCGATTCCCGGGTCGGTGAAGCGTGACCCGGGCTACGAATCTACCTTTATTTGCTGTTGTTTTGTCATGACAAATCGCCATACTCGTATTGCTCGTTTGCTGTAAACTTTGAGTCCCGAAATTAAAATAACCACCCGTAGAAAATCATGACCAATCCACAAGAATTCGTTGTTGCTGTTGTTGGCGCTACCGGTGCGGTTGGCGAGGTTATGTTGTCGGTTTTGCAGGAACGCAAATTTCCGATAAAAAAACTGATTCCCTTGGCAAGTTCGCGTTCAGCAGGTAAGCAGGTGGACTTTGGTAATCACAAGATTACCGTGCAAGACCTGGCCACTTTTGACCCGACAGGCGTGGATATCGCCTTATTTTCTGCTGGTGGTTCTACTTCAAAAGAATACGCAGCGAAGTTTGCCGCCGCCGGTGCCATCGTGATTGATAACAGCTCGGCGTTCCGTAACGACGATGATGTGCCTTTGGTGGTTTCAGAAGTGAATCCCGAGGCATTGGATAATATTCCGCGTGGCATTATTGCCAACCCTAATTGTTCGACCATGCAGTTGATGGTGGCCTTGGCGCCGATTCATCGTGCGGTGGGCATTACGCGTATCAATATTGCGACTTACCAATCGGTGTCGGGTACCGGTCAAAAAGCGATGGAAGAACTCGGCAAGCAAACGGCTGCCATCTTGAGTTTTCAAGATCCCAATCCGCAGGTGTATCCGGTTCAAATTGCTTTTAATGTGATTCCGCATGGCGGCGATTTTCTGGAAAACGGCTACACCACCGAAGAAATGAAGCTGGTCTGGGAAACCCGCAAAATTTTGTCAGCCCCCGAAATTCAGGTGAATGCCACGGTAGTGAGGGTGCCAGTGTTTTTTGGTCACTCGGAAGCCGTGCATATTGAAACCCGCGACAAAATCACAGCCGTACAAGCCCGCGCATTATTGGAAAAGGCACCCGGTGTTGAAGTAGTCGATGAGCATAAAGCCGGGGCCTATCCAACGCCGGTAACGCATGCTTCGGGCAATGATCCGGTCTATGTTGGGCGTATTCGCGAAGACATCTCGCACCCACGTGGCCTGGATCTTTGGGTGGTGTCGGACAATATTCGCAAGGGCGCGGCACTGAATGCCGTTCAGCTTGCAGAATTACTAATTGACAGAAAGCTCTTGAAAAAAGACGCGTAAACGGTTATTTCATAGGGATATATCTGCTCATGCGCGCCGACTTTTGGCGTTGAGTGTGCTGGCACCGAATCAGGATGGGGAGTGTTACGCGTGAAAATCCGATATTTAAAGCTCAGTTTGGCAATGGGATTGGCCTTGTGTAGCTCGCAAGTGATGGCCTTGGGTCTTGGCCAGTTGCAAGTGAAATCTGGCTTAAATCAACCACTTGTTGCGGAAATTCCGATCTTTGCTGCCATGCCCGGCGAAGTGGACAGCCTGAATGTTCGCTTGGCATCGCCCGAGGCATTCGAGCGTGTTGGCCTGACTCGGCCGGGTTATCTCACTGCCAATCTGTCTTTTAGTGTCGGTAAAAATGCGCGCGGTCAGAACGTGGTACTGGTGACTTCAAGCGGAAAATTCGTCGAACCCTTCCTGAGCTTTTTGATTGAAGCCGATTGGGGCCGTGGCAGCGTTACCAAGGAATACACTGCATTAATCGACCCGCCCTATATCGCGAAAGCGATTGTGCGTCCGATGCAAGCGCCTACTGTTGCAGTAGCGCCGGTTCAATACGTTGCGCCGCCTGAGCCCACATTACCGCCGATAGTTTTAAGGCCCGAACCAGAACCACCGCCAGCCGCTGTGGTGGCGGAACAGCCAGCCGCAGCACCACTGATTTTTGAACCAATACCCGAGCCGACCCCAGCAGCGCCAGTAGTGGTGGCACCAGAACCCGTGGTGGCCGCTCAAGAACCAGCCCCGGCGTATTTCCCGCCAGCGCCTGCACCTGCACCTATTGCTCAAGCGCCTGCGCCTCAAGCGATTCCTTCCAATACCGGTGCTTACGGCCCCGTGACCACCGGAAAAACCTTGTGGACGATTGCAGAAGAAGTGCGTCCCGATCCCAGCGTGACTATCAAACAAATGATGGTGGCTTTGCTGCGTGCCAACCCCGAAGCGTTCGAGGGCGACAACGTCAACAAACTCAAGCGTGGTTCGGTGTTACGTATTCCAGGTCGCGATGAAGCTTCCATTCTTACTAATGAGCAAGCCGCCGCCCTGGTGGCCGAGCAGTCCACCAGCTTGCGCGCACAGCGCCAGCCAGTACCGCAACCTAGTGAAACCGTTGCCGATAATTCCGCAGTTGATCCGATTAATCCAACACCCGTTGAAGCACCGCAACCATTAGCAACCAAAGCGAAACCAAAACCTGCGATTGCAAAAGCCAGCAAGCCTAAAGCGCGTTTGGAAATCGTGCCGCCGAGCGGTAAAACATCGGCAAAAGCAGCGCAATCGGGTGCTGCAGCATCCGGCGGTACTGAATTACGTGCCGAGCTAACGCAAGCCCGCGAAGACATTGCCGTGCGTGACTCTGAAATTTCCGAATTGAAATCCCGCGTGACCGATTTGGAAAGTCAGCAAACCGACACACAAAAATTAATTGCAATGAAAGACAGTCAATTAAAAG
Organism: Arenimonas sp.; assembly: GCA_043721835.1. Classification (GTDB taxonomy): domain Bacteria; phylum Pseudomonadota; class Gammaproteobacteria; order Xanthomonadales; family Xanthomonadaceae; genus Arenimonas. The sequence continues at coordinate 37,588 of JAYSQD010000043.1, forward strand.
CCTTGCAAGACGAACTAGGTAAACCTGAAGTGGCTGCACCGGCAGCCAAACCAGCGCCAATAGTTCCTGCGAAGGCTGACGCACCAGCCGCAACGCCACCGCCTTGGTATATGGACCCGATGGTGCACTACGGCGCGGGCGGCTTATTATTGCTCGGTGGTTTGATCTGGTTCTTGCGTCGCAGCAAGAATAAGCCGGAAGACGATGAACCAGTGGTGTCGCGCCGTATTTCTGACGATGCTGATTTGCAAGCGAGTTTATCTTCTTTGCAAGACGCAAAAAATATTCATAACGACAAGACCGCTCCCGGCAAGGCCGTCAAAATCGATAACAGCACCCAAGTGCGTGCTGCTGCTGCTGAAAAAGCAAAACTGGCCCCCATTGTTATTCCTTTAGAAGAACCTGAATTGGTCTCATTGCGTAATATCGTGCGCTCGAAACCGCAGGATCTCGAAGCCCATCTCGCGCTATTGCGTTATTACTACGCACGCGGCGAAAGCAAAGACTTTGAAACTACCGCACAAACCATGCGGACACATGTGAGTTCGGCACAAGACCCGCGTTGGCGCGAAGCTGTCGTAATGGGGGTTACCTTATTGCCAGGCCATGCACTGTTTAATCAGGCGGGTTGGAATTCGCCGAAATTCGAATCCTCGGCAAAAGAAGTCGCGGCGCCTGTGGTGGTTGCAGCACCAATAGCGTCAGTAATTACGCCGGTTGAAGCCGAGCCTGCCTTCATGTCGCAGCAAGACATTGAAGACCTCGAGACCATAGAAGCGGTTTCCATTAGGGGTGAACCTGCAGCTCAAGCGACTGCTCCAGTGGCTGCCGACTTACCCGATGAAATAATGTTGATGAGCGAAAGCGATTTTGTCGCGCTCGACAATATGCCCGATATCCATCGTTCGGAATCGGAACTGATGGATATTGATGCTGCCAGTTCTACCAAAATTGAATTAGCACGTGCTTATCTTGAAATCGGTGATGTTGAAGGTGCGCGCTCCATGCTCGAAGAAGTGACTGCCAATGGCTCGGCTCCTGCAAAAGCAATGGCACAGCGCATTATTGGTGAAATCGGGTAAATATTTTTGATCCTTAGCTTAAAAAGGGCCGGTTCGCCGGCCCTTAGTTTTTTATGACAAACACTATGCGATACGCCCTTGGCATTGAATACGACGGCAGCCATTTCTCTGGCTGGCAGCGTCTGACTGAAGAACTCACCGTGCAAGCGGCGGTTGAAAAAGCCTTGTCGTTTGTGGCTCATCATCCGGTACAAGTGGTGTGCTCGGGCCGCACCGACGCCGGTGTGCATGCTCAATGTCAGGTCATACATTTTGATAGCGACGCAACACGAACCGATCGCGCCTGGGTGCTGGGCACCAATACACAGCTTCCACAAGACGTGCGGGCTTTATGGTGTCAGCCAGTGTCGGATGAATTTCACGCGCGCTACTCGGCACGTGCGCGACGATATCGCTACACCATTTTGAATCGCGCCATACCACCGGCAATGCGGCGTCATTTCTTGAGTTGGGAGCGCTTACCTTTGAATGCCGATGCCATGCACACAGCAGCACAAGTTTTATGCGGCCAGCACGATTTCACGACATTTCGTACCGTGAAATGCCAGGCCAAACATCCTAATCGTGATCTGCACGATATTAGTGTGCGGCGTAATGGTGAAGAGGCTGATGGTGAAATAGTGATTGTTGAAGTACAGGCGAATGCTTTTTTGCATCATATGGTGCGCAATATTGTCGGCAGTTTGATCGTGATTGGTCGCGGTGAAAAAGACATTGGTTGGATGGCAGAATTATTGGCCTTGAAAGATCGTACCCAAGCCGGCCCAACCGCACCGGCCGAAGGTTTGGTATTTCTGGGTGCTAAATATCCACAAGAATGGGCATTACCCGCGCAGGTGACTTTATGAGAACGCGAATAAAATTCTGCGGCCTCACTCGCCCCGGCGATGTGCGGCTCGCGGTTGAATTGGGCGTCGATGCGATGGGTTTTATTTTCGCCAGACAAAGTAAACGCAGACTCGACGAGGGGCAAATCGAAGGCTTACGACAAGCGTGTTCGCCATTGGTGAGCGTGATTGCCTTGTTTATGGATAATACCGGCCTTGAAGTGTCATCGGCCATTCGTGCTTTGTCGCCAAATCTATTGCAATTTCACGGTACCGAAAACGATACCTTTTGTCGCAGCTTTGATTTGCCGTTTATCAAGAGCTTGCCGATGGGCGAGGGTGCACTGGATCCCATCCAGGCGATCAAACGCTATCCATCGGCCGCTGCATTTTTGCTCGATGGCCACCGCCCGGGCGAAACCGGTGGTCGCGGTGAAAAATTCGATTGGAATATAATCCCTACATTAAACAAGCCGTTTTTTTTAGCCGGTGGTTTGAGTCCGGTCAATGTGGCTCAAGCCATTAGAACCAGCCGACCCTATGCGGTCGATGTGAGTAGTGGCATTGAAAGTGCGCCGGGTATTAAAGACGGCGAAAAAATGGCGCAATTTGTCAATGAAGTTCGCAGTGCAGACCAATACGAGCGTTAATAACTAATGAATAGCAAAAACATGAATATGAAAATTGATGACTACAATGCCTTTCCCGATGCCAGCGGGCACTTCGGTATTTACGGCGGCAGTTTTGTTTCCGAAACTTTAATGGCGCCCTTGGCCGAGTTAACCGAGGCCTATGATCGTTATCGTGTTGATCCACAATTTATAGCCGAACTCAAACATGATTATCAACATTATGTCGGTCGGCCTAGCCCGATTTATGAAGCGCTACGTTTATCGGCGCATGTCGGCGGCGCGCGTATTTTCTTGAAACGCGAAGATTTGAATCATACCGGCGCGCATAAAATCAATAATACGATTGGTCAGGCCATGCTCGCCAAACGCATGGGCAAGACTCGCATTATTGCCGAGACCGGCGCTGGCCAACATGGCGTTGCTTCAGCCACAGTAGCGGCACGTTTGGGTATGGAATGCGTGGTGTATATGGGTGCTGTCGATATCGAGCGCCAGGCCATCAACGTCTATCGAATGAAATTACTCGGCGCAAAAGTAGTTGCCGTACATTCGGGTTCAAAAACCTTGAAAGACGCCTTGAACGAAGCCATGCGCGATTGGGTCAGCAATGTAGATGACACGTTTTACATTATCGGCACCGCCGCCGGCCCAAGCCCATACCCACGTATGGTGCGGGATTTTAATTCGGTGGTGGGCCACGAATGTCGTGCACAAATGCTGGAGCAACACGGCCGATTGCCCGATGCGATCGTTGCCTGCGTTGGTGGCGGCTCGAATGCCATCGGCATGTTTCATCCGTTCTTAAATGACAAGGAAGTTAAAATTGTCGGTGCCGAAGCTGCCGGTGAAGGTATTGAAACTGGCCGACATTCGGCTTCTTTATCCGCCGGGCGTCCTGGCGTTTTACACGGCAATAGAACCTATTTAATTTGTGATGACGACGGTCAAATTATCGAAACCCATTCGATCTCGGCCGGTCTGGATTATCCCGGCGTCGGCCCCGAACATTCATTTTTGAAAGATACCGGACGTGCAAGTTATGTCGGCATTACCGATGTTGAATGCATGGAAGCTTTTCACTTATTGGCGCGCACCGAAGGTATTCTGGCAGCACTCGAATCAAGCCATGCGATTGCACAAGCCATGAAGTTGGCAAAAGAAATGCCTAAAGACGCTATCGTACTCGCGAATTTATCTGGCCGTGGTGATAAAGATATTTACACGATTGCCCAACGCGAGGGCATCACACTGTGAGTATTGCCATCAATCGCATCACAAAAAAATTAAGCGACCTGCACCTAAAAAATAAAAAAGCGCTGGTGCCTTTTGTTACCGCCGGTGACCCTTCAAAAGAAAGCACCGTTGCCATCATGCATGGTCTGGTAAAAGGCGGCGCCGATATTATCGAACTCGGCGTACCTTTTTCCGACCCCATGGCTGACGGTCCCACTATTCAACGCAGTTCCGAACGCGCTTTGGAACGTGGCGTCAATACTAGTTTTGTTTTTCAATGCGTCAAAACTTTTCGCGAACAAGATTCTGAAACACCGGTTGTGCTGATGGGCTATTTGAATCCGATTGAAATGCGTGGCCTGGATACTTATGCGATGCAGGCCGTAGCTGCCGGTGTTGACGGTGTGTTGTTGGTTGATTTGCCGCCGGAAGAAGCGGCGCCGATGCGTGCGGCTTTTAATCAACATGGTTTGAATTTAATTTCATTGGCCGCACCCACCACTACGCCCGAACGCCTGCACCGGTTGGCGAATGAATCGCAAGGCTATTTGTATTACGTCAGTTTTGCCGGTGTGACCGGTGCCAGCAGCATCAATACCGATGAGGTATTGAGTAAAGCCAGCGCTTTGCGCCAGCAGTCAAAAGTGCCGGTTATGATTGGCTTTGGCATTAAAGATGCGGCCTCTGCAAAAGCACTGGCGCCAGCGGCGGACGGCATCGTGATTGGCAGTGCGCTGGTGGAAGCTTTGGCGGCGAGTGACAACCCGGCGAGTACCGCAGAAGCCTTTCTGAAGCCGATTCGGGATGCTTTAGACAGTATTTGAGCTTGAACACTGCTGACCGTCGTCGTGTTTGCCGCTACACTGTGTGCTCAGCAAACAACGCGAGACGCACATGAGTTGGTTGACCAAATTAATGCCAGCGCGCATCCGCACCGAAGGTGGTGGCAAGCGCGGCGTACCCGAAGGTCTTTGGGAAAAATGTGATAGCTGCGGCGCCGCACTCTACGGCCCCGAGCTTGAAAAAAATATTCGGGTTTGTCCGAAGTGCAATCATCATATGAGTATCGAAGCACGTGAACGCTTGGCTTCTTTTCTCGATGAAGGCCCGGTCGAAGAAATTGCGCCCGATCTTGGTCCGCGCGATGCACTGCATTTCAAAGACCAGAAAAAATATTCTGACCGTATTAAAGCCGCACAAAAAAGTACTGGCGAAAAAGATGCCCTTATTGCCGTCAAGGGTTTATTGAAAGGCCATGATATTTGTGTGGCCGCTTTTGAATTTCGTTTTATGGGCGGTTCGATGGGATCAGTGGTCGGCGAAAAATTCGCGCTAACTGCCGAGCGCGCGTTACTGGAAAAATGCCCGATGGTGTGTTTTGCATCGTCGGGTGGTGCCCGCATGCAAGAAAGTTTGTTCTCGTTAATGCAAATGGCAAAAACCTCGGCCGCGATTGGTCGTTTGCAAGCGGCAGGTCTGCCGTTTATTTCCGTGCTCACCCATCCCACTACCGGCGGCGTTACTGCTTCGTTGGCGATGCTGGGCGATTTGAATATTGGCGAACCGCAGGCCTTGATTGGGTTCGCCGGTCCGCGCGTGATCGAACAAACCGTGCGCGAAAAATTACCGGAAGGTTTTCAACGCTCCGAATTTTTGCTCGAGCACGGCACGGTGGATTTAATTATTGATCGCCGTGAAATGCGTGATCGTATTGCCGAATTACTGGCCTTGATGATGAATCGTCCTGCGCCGGAAAAAGCGGAAGCCTAAATGGCGACGAGAAAATATTTTGGCACCGATGGTATTCGTGGCCGCGTGGGTGAAGGCGTTATTTCTGCCGATTTCATGTTGCGTCTAGGCAATGCCGCCGGTCGTGTTTTGGCCGGTGATAAGCCGCATGCCATTATCGTGATCGGAAAAGACACCCGCATTTCCGGCTACATGTTTGAATCGGCGCTTGAAGCTGGCTTGGTCGCTGCGGGTGCCGACGTACGATTGCTGGGTCCGATGCCAACGCCGGGTATTGCTCATCTGACGAAAACATTGCGTGCCGATGCCGGTATCGTGATTTCCGCCTCGCACAATCCGCACGAAGACAATGGCATCAAGTTTTTTTCGGCCAAGGGCGAAAAGCTGAGTGATGAAGTTGAGCTGGCGATTGAAGCTGAACTCGATAAGCCGTTTTCTACCGTGTCATCGGAACATTTGGGCAAGGCGCAGCGCGTTAATGATGCACTGACCCGTTATGCCGAATTTTGCAAAGCCAGTGTGCCCGATACTTTCAGTTTGCAAGGTATGAAAATCGCGCTCGATTGCGCCCATGGTGCAACATATCACGTGGCCCCAAAAGTATTTTCTGAATTGGGTGCCGAAGTTGTTGCGATTGGCATTCAGCCCAATGGTTTGAATATCAATCATCAAGTCGGCTCGACGCATCCGGAAAGTTTGCAAAAACTGGTCGTGGGAAATAAATGCGATCTGGGTATTGCTTTTGATGGCGATGGTGATCGTGTGCTGATGGTCGATGCCGATGGAAATCTGCATGACGGCGATGCGCTTATTTTCGTGTTGGCCAATCACTGGAAAAACATTGGGCGTTTACACGGCCCGGTGGTCGGCACCTTGATGACCAATTACGCCATGGAAAAATCACTTAGCGATTCGGGCATTGGTTTTGTTCGTGCCAAAGTCGGCGACCGTTTTGTGCATCAAGCCTTGCACGAAAACGGCGGAGTGTTGGGTGGTGAAGCATCCGGTCATCTTCTATGTCTTGATCGCAGTGGCACTGGCGATGCGATCGTCGCAGCACTGCAAGTATTGGAAGCTTTACGTGCTCGCAACATCTCTTTGAAGCAAGCGGTCAGTACGTATCAGCCATTGCCGCAGAAAACAGTCAATGTAAGAATTACAGCCGGTGCGAAACCACTGGAAGCATTGAATGTGCAAAACGCCCGCAAGGAAGCCGAAGCTGCATTAGCAGGCAAGGGGCGTTTGGTCTTGCGCGCTTCCGGCACCGAGCCATTAATTCGCGTGACCGTAGAAGCTGCCGATGCGGTTTTAATGCAATCAGTTTTGGATAAATTAGCCAGCGCCGTACGCGCAGCGATCTAGTCTAAATAAATAAAGAGGTTTTTATGAGCAAGATTCCCAGTCTGGACATTCGCCGTTTCGATACCGATAAAAATGCTTTTGTGGCAGAACTTGGCGCAGCCTATCGCGAGTGGGGTTTTTGCGGCATCAGCGGCCATGGCTTAAGCGCGACTGATCTTGCTAATGCCTATGAGGTATTCAAACAATTTTTCGCATTGCCGACCGATGTGAAGCTGAAATGTCATCTGAAAGGCACCGGCGGCGCGCGTGGCTACACGCCGTTTGGAATTGAAACTGCGAAAGATTCAAAATACCCGGACCTAAAAGAATTTTTTCATATTGGTCGCGAGTTGCCCGTCGGTTCACGCTATGCCGATGTAATGGCGCCGAACGTCTGGCCTGAAGAGGTGGCAAATTTCCAAAAATATGCCTATGGTCTGTATCAAGAACTCGATGCTTTAGGCACTCGGGTATTGCAGGCGCTGGCATTGCATATCGATTTGCCCCAAAACTTTTTCGCCGATAAAACCAATAACGGCAATTCCATATTGCGGCCGATTCATTACCCCCCAATCACCGCGCCCGATATTCCGAACGTGCGTGCCGGTGCGCATGAAGATATTAATTTCATTACATTATTGGTCGGTGCCAGTGCAGCTGGACTCGAAGTGTTGTCGCATAAAGGCGAGTGGGTAGCGTTTACGGCCGAAGCCGACACCATTGTGGTGAATATTGGCGACATGCTGCAACGACTGACCAATCATGTCTATCCATCGACCACGCACCGCGTTGTGAATCCGCCGGGCGAAGCGGCACGTAATCCACGTTATTCGGTGCCATTCTTCCTGCACCCGAACCCGGATTATCTGATTGAAACCCTGACATCGTGCGTAAGCGTCGACAACCCAAATCGCTACCCAGCACCGATTACTTCGCATGAATATCTTATGGAACGTCTGCGTGAAATTAAACTGGTGTAGCCCGGATCACGCTCCATCGACCCGGGGATGATCTGCGATTGTGTTTATATAAAAAGAAAAGACCGTTGGAGCGTCCGTAAGGCGCGAAAAACCTGCGACAGCATTTAAGAAGTATCGTAGCCCGGGTCACGCTGTATCGACCCAGGATGTCGAGGTCCAACCGCCGGGGTTTATGCATTCGGCACCCCCGGGTCGATGCAGCGTGACCCGGGTTACGGAGGAATATTTTCATCGCAACATTCAAAAAAATCCTGCTTCGACTTTTCATTATCGCAGCTATTGTGTACATCGCTTTGTGTGGCTGGCTTTATGTAAAACAGCGCTCTCTGCTTTATTTTCCGACGCCGGCTGCTGCCGATGTTCAAGCGCAAACATTTGAATTGCAAAGCGATGGCCTGCTTTTAAAAGGCTGGGTTATAAACCCGGGCCAACAGCGAGCCCTGATTTACTTCGGCGGTAATGGTGAAGCGGTTGAATACAATGTCGAGGTTTTCAAGAAAACGCTGCCCAATGTCAGCGTATATTTGCTGCCATATCGTTCTTACAGTGGCAATCCGGGCGAAGTGACGGAAGCGAATTTATATAGCGATGCCCTAAAATTGCACGATCAAATAAAAACCCATCACAGCTCGATCAATGTGATGGGCCGAAGCCTAGGTTCCGGTGTAGCAACGTATCTTGCATCGCAAAGAAAGATCGATAAATTAATACTGGTCACGCCATTTGATAGCATCGTCAATGTGGCGCAGGAAAAATACCCGATCTTTCCAGTAGGCTTATTGTTGAAAGATCGTTACGAATCCTGGCGCCGGGCACAAGTAATCCAATCGAACGTCTTGGTGATGATCGCGGGTATGGATGAAATCATCCCGCGCGCCAATACTGAAAACTTGCTTCGTCACTTCAAGCAAAAACCAAAAATCATCGCGTTTGAAAATGCAGGGCACAATACGCTATCGGACACGAGCGAATATGATCGGACGGTATCGGAATTCATTGGAAGATAACTTGTAGCCCGGGTCACGCTCCACCGACCTGGGTTTGACGCCTCGATATTCCCGGCTCGGTGGAGCGGGACCCGGGCTACTTTCTTTGAAGCTTGCCGCAGATTTTTCGCGCCTTACGGACGCTCCCACGGTTTGTCCTAAACCAGATCATCCCAACCGGGGCGTGGACTAAAGCGATCACCATAACGATTTGCCAGCACTTCTAGGCGGGCTTTTAATTTGGCGGCACCGACGGCTTTGATATGTTCAATTGGGCCGCCACGGAAGGGGGCGAAACCGGTGCCGAAAATAACACCGGCATCCAAGAGCTCGGCGTCGGCAACTACCTTGTCATGCAGACAGGAAACCGCTTCGTTCAACATGGAAAGTATCAAGCGGTCTTCCAGATCTTCCGGTGCTTGATAGCTGGCAGGAACTTCGGGTTTTATCGCGCGACCGTTTTCCCATTTGTATAAACCCTGACCATCTTTTTTACCGCGTTTATTAGGTTCAACTTTCAGGGCATCGGGCAAGCTTTGGCCGTGGAAATCTGCCATCACTTTACCGACGCTGGCTGCAACATCGAGCCCGACGGTATCGACTAACTCAATGGGGCCCATTGGCATACCAAATTTCAATGCAGCTTTGTCGATGACCGGGCCCGGAATACCTTCGTGGAAACATAGAATCGCTTCCTGCATATACGGCGCCAGAATACGGTTTACCAAAAAGCCGGGTGTGCCTGCAACAGGTATCGGTAATTTATCAATGGCTTTGCAAAAGGCAGCCAAGCGGCGCTGAGTTTCAGCCGCCATTTTGTCGTGCTGCACAATTTCGACGAGCGGCATTAATGCGACTGGATTGAAATAATGCAGTCCGGCAAAATCGGCCGGGTTTTTTAATGTGCTGCGCAATTGAGCCAAGGGAATAGAGCTGGTGTTAGACACCAACAATGCACCCGGTTTCATTTTTTGTTCTAGCGTGGCGTACAGGTTTTGTTTGGCTTCCAGATTTTCGAAAATCGCTTCGATAATCAAATCGGCTTTTGCCACCCCATCGCCAGCCACGTCGGCGTTCAAGCGAGCAATAGTGACGGCACGCTTTGCAGGGTCCCGCACTTTTTTCTCGAACAATTTTGCCGCGCGATCAATTGCGGGCTGAATGTATTGCATTTCACGATCTTGCAAAGTCACATCGAAACCACGCAGTGCGCACCAGGCCGCAATATCGCCGCCCATTACGCCCGCGCCAATAACATGCACATGCTGGATGCCATGGTCTTTACCGCCCAAATTTTTCAAGCGGTCCATCATAAAAAATACGCGAATCAGGTTTTTTGCAGTCGGCGTTTTTGCCAATGCGGTAACTGATTTTGCTTCCTGTACCAACGCAGCACGCACCGTCATGCCGCCACTGCGGGCCCAGGTGTTGATCAATGAAAACGGAGCGGGGTAGTGTTCTTTTCGGGCTTTGCGGCTGACTTGTTTCAGCATTTGCGGTGCTAATAATTTACGAGCTAAAAATGAATTCGTCGCCCAAGCCGTGAATCTTTGTTTGAACGGACGCTTGCTGCCGCGTTGAATTAAACCGAGTGCGGCTTCTTGCAAGCCCGAAGGGTCGGTGACTTTATCCACCAAGCCAATGGCTTTTGCAGCCGAGCCCGATAATGTTCGCCCGGTCAACATCATATCCATCGCAGCTGGCGCTCCCACTAAACGCGGCAAGCGGACGCTGCCGCCCCAGCCTGGATAAATGCCGAGTTTTACTTCAGGCAAACCAATGCGGGTATTTTCTTCGTTACTTGCTACGCGATAACGACAGGCAAGCGCCAGCTCAGTGCCGCCGCCCATGCAAGGGCCGGTAATAATGGCAACGGTCGGGCAGCGAAGGTCGGCGAGGCGTTGGTATATCAATTGACCGCGACGAATTGACTCATACACTGTGCCTTTGGCGTCAAAGCTTTCAAATTCCTTGATGTCGGCACCATGGGCGAAACCGGTCGGCTTGCCCGATTTGATAATCACGCCTTTGGGCATTTCCAGCGGCAAGCGTTCCAGCATGGCATCGAGTTGATCGAGCACCGCTTGACTAAGCGCATTCACGCTTTGTCCGGCGCGGTTAAGGGAAAGCACAAGCACACCATCGGCACGGCGTTCCACTTGCCAGTGCGTGAGGCGAAGTCCGTCGAACATGGCGGCTCCAACACAAAAGGATTAAGGTCGTATCATCAGGGCTGCAACTAGAGTGGTCAATCGGTTATGCAATTTGGAATGAACTTTTCTGATAAATGCAGGTCTTTCAATCGGCCCCAACGGCCGCAAGCACGGGATAGCGGTTTCAATGGGTGAGAACGAACTGGACCTGGAATTGGTCAAGCGTGTACAGAGTGGTGACAAAACGGCTTTCGATGTTCTGGTGCGCAAATATCAGCACCGCATTGGCGCCGTGATTGGCCGCTTCGTGCATGACTACGCCGAAAGTCAGGACATTGCACAGGAAACCTTTATTCGCGCTTATCGCGCATTAAATAATTTCCGTGGCGACGCCCAGTTTTACACTTGGCTTTACAGGATTGCCGTGAATACTGCTAAGAATCATCTCGTGTCGATGAAACGTCGCCCACCGACTTCCGATGTCGATGCCGACGACGCCGAACATTTTGAAGGCGCCTATCGAATGCACGATAGCGATACGCCCGAACACGAGTTACTGCGCGAAGAAATTGCGCGCACTGTGTCTGAAGTCGTTGAAGCGCTGCCCGAAGAGTTACGACAAGCCATTACCTTGCGTGAAATGGAAGGCCTGTCTTATGAAGAAATTTCTGAAACCATGGATTGCCCGATTGGTACGGTGCGGTCCCGCATTTTCCGCGCACGCGAAGCGATTGATTTGCGTCTGCGGCCCTTGATGGATAGCGAGCGAGTACGGCCATGACAAGCAAATCTATGAATACATTGGACCAAAACATCTGCGAGCAGCTTTCGGCCTGGATGGATGGCGAACTACCAAAACAGGAAGCGCTGTTTCTCGAACGTCGTTTGCAACACGACGAAGCTTTGCAAGCAATGTACACGCGTTTGCAAATGTCATCGGCTTGCATGAAAGGACAGTCGGTACGCCTCATGCCAAACACACTGTACGCCAACATCAAGCAGGCATTGGCAGAAGAGGCGTCAAGCGCTAAATCACGCCGACCCTTATTTGCCTGGGCCGCTGCTGCTTCCATGGCTTTCGCTGCGATTGTGTTTATTCCAAGCTTCATGCAGGACACTGTAACGCCAGAGCCAAGGTTTGCCGGTAATAGTGAAACGCTCTTCAATGATGAGATCGATCCGCCTGCCACATTTGCATCGGCTGATTTGATTGGTAACAGAGAGTTGGCGATTAACACATCTATCGTTACCGGCTCATCGAGCCCAACAACTGAAATAAAGCCTGCAATCAATCCAACGCCTATTGAATCGGTAGCGCGTGTGGTTTCACCCGAAGACTTTCCTTTGATTATCAGCAGCGAAAAGAAATCCTGGCCACGTTCTGTCGTGAATGCCAATAGCGACCCGGCACTTGAAGCTTATTTGGTAAGACATAACCAAATGATGGCGCAAGACGGCATGGGCGGTTTTGTACCTTATGTCGATGTGGTTGCACAAGATGCCGGAGAAGTTAATAAAGACAGCGCAGAAAATGCAGGTGACAATAAGTGATGTTGCGTTTTTTCATCAGTATTTTTTTGTCCTTATGCGCTTTAAGTACTCAGGCGCAAACACAGACTGCAAAGCCTGAAAAGCCGGGTTGGTTAGGCCAAGCCAAGGCATGGGTAAATGAAAAATTTAATCATGAAAATGCCAGTGATTGGTTGAAACGAATTGGCCCGGCGCTACGTAAACAAAATTATCAGGGCACCTTGGTGATGGTGGCCGAAGGTCGTATTGAAACGATGGCGGTTTTTCACGCCTTCGACAATGACCGCGAACGCGAACGCATTGTTGCCTTGAGTGGTCCGCCACGCGAAGTCATCCGTGACAATAAAGTGGTGGTGAGCACGAACTCGAAAGATGGCTCGGTGGGTTACGAAGCCGGTGCAAGCGATCGCTGGAATCCGACCCAGCAATTTGCCTTGGCTTACAAACTCGATGGCTACGAAGCCAAGCTGGCAAAGACCGAACGCATCGCCAACTTTGAAACCCAGGTCGTAGAAATTCGCGCACTCGATAAATGGCGTTACGGCTACCGTTTATGGCTTGAAAAGACTAGTGGTTTTCCGATGCGTATCGATCTGCTTGATGAAAACGGAGCAACGCTTGAAAAAATGGCGTTTACCGATTTGCAGTTAGGCAGAATTCCTAAAGAGTCCGATTTAGCATTTCCAAAAAATAAAGATTTTCACCGAATCCAAAGTATGGCTACACAGAGTCAGGTCGATCCCGGCTGGCGGGTAAAATCGCCGCCGGCAGGATTCGAGCTTCGTGCAGGACGCAGCTCCGGCGAGGGCGTGCATCTTTTATATAGCGATGGCCTGGCTTTTGTTTCGGTTTATATTGAACGTGCGCCGCAACTGCAAAAAGGTCAAAGCGCGATGCAGCGGGGTGCAGTTAATGTATTTGCCCAATGGAATAGTGGTCGGCGCGTGACGGTGATTGGTAAAGTACCCGCGATGACAGTTGCACAATTTGGACAGGTGACCACACCAGCAAAATAGGCCCAAAAATAAGTATTTTTTTTATGAAGTGCGTTGGGTTTATGATGAAATACAGTTGGAACTTTTTGTGTTTTGCTTATCTAAGTTAATGGTATTCAAGCTAATAGGTTAACTATTTTTTGTATAGGCAACCGTTTTCCAATCATGACAAACAAGCGAGTTAGATGACATGAAACCTGTATCAAGATTTGTATTGGGCTTTTCATCCTGTGCATTATTGGTGGCCTGCTTTTCGCAGGTACAACAGCCAGTATCGGCTTCAACTGCTGAAGTCTTTGCCGGACAATCGGTCAGCAGCAATGCGTCATTGCCCCTGGTAAATTTACCAGATTTTTCCACGCTGGTAGAGCGTGCCGGGCCAGCAGTAGTCAATATTGAAGCCAGCGTTAAAAAACCAACGAGACAAAATGCCTCGGCAGATCCTTCAGAAATGCCGCCAGGCGCAGATGAAATGCCGGAATTGTTCAAACGCTTTTTTGGCCAGCCGGGCATGCCTATGCCGCAAGAACCTAGAAGTGGCACGGCATTCGGCAGTGGTTTTGTCATTTCTTCTGATGGTTATGTGCTTACTAATCATCATGTGGTGGCTGGTGCGGACGAAGTTATCGTGCGCTTGGCAGATCGCCGTGAACTCAAGGCAAAAGTCATCGGAAGTGACGAAATGTCGGATGTGGCTTTGTTGAAAGTCGAAGCTAGTAATCTGCCGGTGCTGCAAATTGCCGATTCGAAAAAAGTAAAACCCGGGCAGTGGGTCGTGGCCATCGGCTCGCCGTTTGGCTTTGATCATTCCGTCACCGCTGGTGTTGTGAGCGGTTTGGGCCGCCCCAGTATTGATGGCAGCCAGCGCTACGTGCCTTTTATCCAAACCGACGTGGCGATTAATCCTGGCAATTCTGGCGGACCCTTATTAAATACGGCTGGCGAAGTGGTGGGAATTAACTCGCAAATTTTCAGTAATTCCGGCGGCTATATGGGTGTGAGTTTTGCTATTCCCATGGAAGTGGCAATGAATGCAGTACAGCAACTCAAGAAGACCGGCAGAGTGACGCGCGGCCAATTGGGCGTGCAAATTCGTGATGTAACTCGTGACGAGGTCAAAGAGTTTGCTTTGCCACAGCCAGGCGGCGCCTTCGTCAATGGAGTAATGAATGGAAGTGCCGCGCAAAAAGCCGGTATTTTGCCGGGCGATGTTATTACTTCGCTTAATGGTAATGAGATTGCACAATCGTCGATGTTGCCGCCCATGGTTGGCGCCTTACCGCCGGGTGTGAAGGTGAATGTAGATTTGTACCGCAACGGCAAACCGAAAACCCTTGTCGTGCAACTTACTGCGCTTGATGAAGCGGCTGCTGTCACAAATCCCGGTAATAATCAACGTCCAGAGGTACCCACCAGCAATGCTTTAGGGCTCAGCGTTATTGCAGTGGATGCAAAAACACGCGCTAAATTGGGTTTGGTAGAAGGCCAGGGCGTACAAATCGCTCGTGTCACTAACCCGATGGCAGTTCAGGCGGGTTTATCGGCGGGTGATGTGATTTTGCAAGTCGGGCGTCAGCCTGTGAGTAATGCGGCGGAGTTTAATACGGCGGTAAAAGCTTTCAAATCAGGCGACAGGATCCGTTTGTTAGTCCGTAACAGCCAAAGCACGGGCTTGGTAACACTGGAAATGCCTTGATTTAACAGAGTGGGTGGTTGGTGCCGGCCTTCGTTTGTTCAGGGCGAACGAAGGTCGGTACTGCGTGGGTGGTCGAGCTATGAGATAATTGCGCGTTAATCATCACCAAAGACGGCACAGCCGGCCACATGCAGCATATTCGTAATTTTTCCATTATTGCCCACGTTGATCACGGCAAATCTACTTTAGCCGATCGTATTATTCAGCTCTGCGGAGGCCTAGAGGCCCGCGAGATGGAAGCGCAGGTGCTCGATTCCAATCCGATCGAACGCGAACGTGGCATTACTATCAAAGCGCAATCAGTTTCCTTGCCTTATAAAGCAAAAGACGGCCAAACCTATCAGCTCAATTTTATTGATACACCAGGACATGTTGATTTCAGTTATGAAGTCTCGCGTTCGCTTGCCGCTTGCGAAGGTGCCTTATTGGTTGTCGATGCGGCGCAGGGTGTCGAAGCGCAATCGGTCGCCAACTGCTACACCGCAGTCGAGCAGGGACTGGAAGTTATTCCGATTCTTAATAAAATCGATTTACCAACCGCCGATATTGAAAAAGTAAAAAAAGAAATCGAAGCTATCATTGGTATTGATGCAGAAGATGCCGTTTGCATCAGTGCAAAGACCGGCTTGAATATTGATCTGGTGCTAGAAGCCATTGTTGCCCGGGTTCCGCCACCGAAACCGCGCGATACCGACAAACTACAGGCACTGATCATCGATTCCTGGTTTGATAATTATCTTGGCGTGGTTTCGTTGGTGCGAGTCATGCAAGGCGAGCTTGTGCCGGGCGCCAAAATGCTGGTCATGTCCACTGGCCGCACGCATCTAATTGATTCGGTGGGTGTATTTACACCCAAGCGCAAGCCACTGGCAAAACTCGGCGCAGGCGAAGTCGGTTGGATTACTGCTTCGATCAAAGATGTCCATGGCGCGCCGGTGGGCGACACCCTGACTTCGGCTTCGGATCCTGCCAATAAACCTTTGCCGGGTTTTCAAACCGTACAGCCACGTGTTTTTGCCGGCTTATTTCCTGTTGATGCCGAAGACTATCCCGATTTGCGGGTAGCCCTCGAAAAACTGAAATTAAATGATGCCGCCATGCAGTTTGAGCCCGAAAGTTCGGAAGCCATGGGTTTTGGTTTTCGTTGCGGGTTTTTAGGCATGCTGCATATGGAAATTGTGCAGGAGCGACTCGAGCGTGAGTATGATCTGAATCTCATTACCACCGCGCCAACGGTTATTTATGAAGTTCTGAAAACCGATGGCACTGTTATGCCTATGGATAACCCGGCAAAACTTCCGCCTACCACTTTGGTGCAGGAAATTCGCGAGCCGATTATTCGCGCTAATATTTTGACGCCGCCAGACTACGTCGGCAATATCATCAAATTATGCGAAGAAAAACGTGGCTCGCAAATCGGTATTCAGTATTTGGGTAGCCAAGTGCAAATTTCCTACGAAATGCCGATGGCGGAAGTCGTACTTGACTTCTTTGATCGCCTGAAATCAGTATCGCGTGGCTATGCCTCGCTGGATTATCATTTTCTGCGTTTTGAAGCTGGCCCGTTCGTATTGCTGGACACCCTGATTAACGGTGATCGCGTCGATGCGCTTTCCAGTATCGTGCATCGTAGTCATGCTGATCGTCGTGGCCGCGAATTATGTGAAAAGATGCGGGAACTAATCCCGAGGCAAATGTTCGATGTAGCTATTCAGGCTGCCATTGGTGCCCAGGTCATTTCACGTTCTACGGTAAAAGCGATGCGCAAAAACGTATTGGCGAAATGTTATGGCGGTGATGCAAGCCGCAAGAAAAAATTGCTGGAAAAACAAAAAGCAGGCAAGAAACGCATGAAGCAAGTGGGCAATGTGGAAATTCCACAAGAAGCTTTTCTGGCAGTGCTGAAAATGGACAATAACTGAGACACCCCACCGATCCAAAGGATAAAACGTGAAATTTGATTTTGCATTGTTACTGACCGTGTTGACCTTGCTAAGTGGCTTTATTTGGCTAGTCGATAGTCTGTTTTTTGCCAAAAGCCGCAAGCTGATGCAAAAAGAAGGCGAAGAAGTGGCTGACCCGATCTTGGTCGATTACGCGAAATCACTGTTTCCGGTCCTTTTCGCGGTGCTCACTTTGCGTTCTTTTATTGCCGAACCATTCCGCATTCCGTCCGGTTCGATGGAACCCAACTTGATGGTAGGCGATTTTATTCTGGTCAATAAATATAACTACGGCATTCGTTTGCCGGTATTGAACAAAAAAGTGATCGAGATTGGCAGCCCTAAACGTGGCGATGTCGTCGTTTTTCGCTATCCGGGTATGGGCCCGGATGATCCGAGTATTGGTGTCGATTACATTAAACGGCTTATCGGATTGCCTGGTGACGAGATCACCGTGGTCGATAACCGGGTAAGTATCAATGGTGTCCAGGTCGAATATGCCCCTACGACAAACTACCAGGTGATCGAAAACTTGCCCGGCAAGCCGCATATCATGCAGGAAATCCCGAACGGCAATATCACCAAGAACGGCACCTGGAAGGTGCCTGAAGGCGAGTACTTCATGATGGGTGACAACCGGAACAACAGCTCTGATGGCCGCGAATGGGGTTTTGTACCCGAGAAAAACCTGGTCGGTCGTGCCATGTTTATCTGGCTGAACTGTCAGAGTATGCTCAAAGCCTGTAAAGACGGCTTCGATTATTCACGAATTGGCGATACTATTGAATAACACTACAAGGGCGGGGGATTTATGAAAATACAAACTTTGGTTAGACAGCGCGGCATAACATTGCTTGGTTTTATTATGGTACTGGCGGTGGTAGGCGTTTTTGCTTTTGTCGGATTTAAATTGTTTCCTGTTTACACTGAATATTACAGTGCCGTAAGTGATCTTAAGGCTTCTTGTAAGGAGCCGGATGCTGCCAATGCCAACCTTCAGCAAATGCGTGCCAAACTTGATCGTCGCTTTAACATTAGTTATGTCAGTAACATAGATATCGATAAAAATGTAAAGCTCGTAAAAACCGGTGATGTGAAATCCATCAATATTAATTATGAAGTCCGCAAGCCACTTATTTATAATCTTGATTTCGTCGCTAAATTTGATGTGACCGAGCCTATGACGGGCGGTGCCGCAGTTGTTCCATAAAAACATCGGTTACAGCTTCAATCAACCCGCGTTACTACAACAGGCCCTGCGCCACCGTAGCGCGGGTGCTCCACACAACGAGCGCCTTGAATTTTTTGGTGACTCGTTGGTTAATTTAATTGTGTCGGAATCGCTTTTTGCACACTGGCCAAAAGCAGATGAAGGCGCACTCACCCGGGCACGCGCGAATCTAGTCCGGGAATCATCGCTGGCCGGCATCGCTCGCCAGCTTGAGCTCGGCGAACAGATTGTGCTGGGCATCGGTGAAATGAAAACTGGCGGCCATCGTCGTGACTCCATACTTGCTGATACTTTGGAAGCCATTATTGCCGCCATCTATCTGGATTCCGATTTTGAAACCTGCCGCACCGCGGTTTTGCCCTGGTTTGAACAACAGATTCGCGATATTCAGCCCGGAAAAGTCGAGAAAGATGCAAAGACGCGGTTGCAGGAATGGTTGCAGGCTAAACAATTGGCCCGCCCCGATTATCAATTGATTGAAAGTCGCGGCGAAGACCATGCACGCATTTTTATTGTGCAATGTTCAACACCCGAACCTGATTTAAACGAACAAGCCGAAGGTAGTTCCCTGCGTTTGGCTGAAATGGCGGCTGCAGAAAAAATAATGAATAAACTGGAAGCATTAAAGCAATGAAACCCGAGTCAGAAATCACAGGCTATCGCGCCGGTACTATTGCCGTGATTGGTCGCCCGAATGTCGGTAAATCCACATTGGTCAATGCCTTGGTAGGAGCGAAAATTAGTATCGTGTCGCCGAAGGCACAAACGACTCGTCATCGCCTGTTGGGCATAGCCACTTTTGCCGATGGTCAATTGATGCTGGTAGATACACCGGGTATTCACGGGCGCCAGACACGCGCCATGAATCGCTACATGAATCGCGCTGCGCGTGGTGCCGTGAGTGATGTCGATGCAGCCGTTCTGGTGATCGAGGCCGGGCGCTGGACCGAAGATGATTCTTTAGCGATGTCTGCGCTCAAGGAAAGCAAAGTTCCCTGTATTTTGGTCGTCAATAAAGTGGATAAAGTGGCCGACAAAGATAGCTTGTTGCCATTTATCGCAAAAATTACAGCTGAGTACGAATTTACGATGGTGCATCCTTTATCTGCCTTAAAAAAGAAAGGCACCGATGCTCTTGTAAAAACACTGATCGCGCTGATGCCGGAATCCGAAGCGCATTATGCCGAAGACGAAATCACGGATAAAAGTGAAAGATTTCTGGCCGGCGAATTAGTGCGTGAGCAGTTAATGACTCGCCTTGGCGAAGAATTGCCTTATTCGACCACCGTTGAAATCGAAAAATTCGAAGAAGATGGCCAAATGCTGCGTATTTCCGCGGTTGTCTGGGTTGAACGCGAAAGTCAAAAACCGATCGTTATCGGCAATGGTGGCGAACGCATGAAAGCCATCTCCACCGGCGCACGAATTGGAATGGAAAAATTATTCGGACGGAAAGTTTTTCTTGAAACCTGGTGCCGTGTTCGCGAAGGTTGGTCTGATGATGAAGCGGCGTTAAGACGCTTTGGCTATCTTGACTGATAATGAGAGTGCAAGCTCAACCGGCCTTCGTCCTGCACGCACGCGCCTGGCGTGAAACCAGTTTTATCGTTGAAGTACTGACGCAAGATTACGGGCGCCTGGCCTTGGTAGCTCGCGGGATGACCGGCGCAAAAAAACATAATCAACGTGCCGCGCTTCAGCCGATGCAATATGTACGGCTTGATTACCAATTAAAGGGCGAGATGGCCAGCATGCAGCAGGTGGAAACGCTGGATGTGGCGCCACGTTTGCAAGGCGATTACCTGCTCTCGACGTTTTATGTGCACGAACTATTATTGAAACTATTGCCGCGTCAGGATGCAGCCAACGAGGTGTTTGAACTTTATCAACAAACCCGTAATCGCCTTGCATTGCAGGAGTCCTTGGCCTGGACTTTACGACGTTTTGAACGTGATTTACTTCAGGCTATTGGCGTGGGATTTGCTTTTGATGTCGCCCACGATGGCCAAGCTTGTGACCCTGCAGCGCGTTATCGAATCGATAGTGAGCATGGTCCGGTACGAGACAACCGGCATGGCGCGACGAATGTGAGTGGTGCAGCACTCATTGCATTGGCAAACGATAAAATGCCGCCCAATGAACAATTACAGGAGTTGCGCGGTGGTTTGCGTGGATTGATCAAAGAACAGTTGGGCAATACCGAGTTGAAGACTTGGGGCCTGTTGAGTGAATTGGCACGCGTCGGTAAGACGACGTAAGCCATTTTTTTTCGTGGGAGCGGCGTAAGCCGCGAATGTCTGAAAGATTCGCGGCTTACGCCGCTCACACGGTTTAAATTTTTCGACAGTCTTCAACATCTTTCATAAACCTGTTTAATTTGTCGTTGTCGTCAGGACTGTCCGACAATTGTTTGACGGCATGACTTAATCCGGCAGCGCCGACAAAACCGCAGGCGGCCAATAATTTGTGACACTCTGCTTTCAGGCTTGCTGCATCATTGGCATGGAAAGCCTGTGCAATAATTTTTTCATGTTGCGACAAATCAGACAGAAACATTTCCCTAAGCGCCTTCAATGTTGTCTGGCTGCCGCCGACCGCACGCAAGGCTGCGGCTTCATCCCACATTTCGACAGGTCTTGGCGTATCGTCAATGACATGATTGTCTCCCAATAGACGGCCAATATTGTTTTGCAGTGTTGCCATGGCGATGGGCTTGCCCCAAACTTCCTGATAGCCAATATTAATTAGTGTTTCACTCGCTGATGGGCTGACGTCGGCAGTTACCGCTATTACGATGGCATTTTTCTGAAGTTGCCGCAGCGTAGAAAAAATCTCCGCGGGTTCACCATCCGGCAAGTGGACATCACATAAAAACAAGGCATGCTGATATTGCCTGGCCAATGCGAGCGCCATGGACAGAGTCTCGGCAATATCAATCGGAAAGCCCAGAGGTTTAAGTGCCTCATGCAAAAACTCCCGGCTGATCGGGTTGTCTTCTACAAGTAATATTCTGGGTAATATTCTCGGCAATATGGGCGTATTCATTAAATATTCCATCAAAAAGCTCTATGCTTGCCAGCATGCAAGTATTCAAGATTCTCATCAAGTCCTTTTTGTTATTGCTCGCCCTCGCAAGCGGTGCCGTGCATGCCGAAGTGATGAAGATGAAAATCGCCAAAATCAAGGCGGGCATCGGCACCTTGCATAATGTGCAGGTCGATTTGAATTGGCCGAAGGACGCCACGCAAGGTGCATTGCGTATTCGAGCGACTTTGCTTGATTTTCCATTGATCTCGTATCAGGAAAAAAACCTCGATTGGCAATGTCCATTAATCCGCACAAAAAACGCTGGCTGGCAATGCAAGGGAAAAATTCGTGGCAATAATAGTCCGGCTTATTTGCTGGCATTGGATTATTCGCCGGCCGGTACCTCGGTTGATTTGCGTATCAACGATAAAAAAATTAGCTATGAAAATTCTGTAGCATCGCCGGATTTGTCACGAATCGAGTTAGAGAAAATTCCCGTTGCATGGTTGAAGGCTTATCTCGCTGGTTTATGGCAAGAGGGCAAATGGACAACGGGTAATATTGGCGGCCGCATTGATGTGCTCACGCCCGCGAAGGCGCCGTTTGAAGTTATCACTGATTTACAGTTGGCCGATGTCGGTTTGGAAACCCCCGATGGCTGGTTGGCGGCGGCTGCCATGCAGGGTCGCTTGCGTTTGAATTATCGTGAAGTCGGCAAACAGACCAGCATCCAGACCCGTTACACCGCACAAGGCGGCGAGTTTTTAGCGCAAGGTCTATACGTGTTGTTTCCAAAAACGCCGGTAGAAATTGAAGTGTTGATGCAGAAACAAGGCGCTGGCCTGTGGATGATTCCACAGATTTCCTGGCAGGACGCAAACGTGTTGAATTTAAAAGGCAATGCCAGCTTGAATGCAAAAGGCGAGCTTGCCGATTTGAATCTGGATTTGAATTTACCCGATCTTGCGACTGCGCGTGATCGCTATTTATCCGGTTTTCTGGCACCGGCTGGATTCCCCAATTTAATTTTGAATGGCAGTACGCAAGCAAAAATTAGCATGCGCGACAAACAGCTTCATCAGCTCGATGTAAAACTTGCCTCCATTAATGCCATTGACGACAAAGCCCGCTTTACTTTTGCCGACGTCAATGGCGACCTACGTTGGACAAAGGAGCAAGCGAATGTTCAAAGCGCATTTACATGGAATAGCGCCGCGATGTACGGCATTGGTCTAGGCAAGGCGAAGTTTGCATTCGATAGTACTGGCGGCAGTTTGAATTTGAGTCAAGCGACCAATATTCAAGCACTAGAGGGAATAATTCGCGTCGATCATTTTCGCTGGCAACCGCCGAAGGCAGATTTAAGTACGCGCTTTGATCTCGGCATGAGTATGGATAAACTGGATATGGCCAGTTTGTCGCAACGCCTGGGTTGGCCGGCATTTAGCGGTAGCATCAGCGGAAAAATTCCCAATGCCCGTTATCAAAATAATGTATTGAATCTGGACGGTGGTCTGCAAATATCGGTTTTTGGTGGCGAGGTGGCCTTGTCGAATCTGGTAATGGAACGACCGTTTGGCGTTGCGCCGACTTTGTCGGCTGATGTGACGCTAGACAATATCGATATGGAACCAATGACCAAGGCCTTCGATTTTGGTTCGATCACCGGCAGCCTCGATGGCTACATCAGGAACCTGCGCTTGGTCGATTGGTCGCCGGTCGCTTTTGATGCAAGGTTTTATACCGACGACAAATGGAAGGGTAAAAGACGTATCAGCCAAAAAGCCGTGCGTGACATTTCCAGCGTCGGAGGTAGCGGTTTAATGGCCGGGTTGCAGGCACAGGTACTGAAGATATTTGAAGACTTCGGTTACGAAAAAATCGGCATAAGCTGCAAGTTGAAGGACAATGTTTGCGCGATGGATGGCATAGGTTCAGCTGGGGACGGTTATATCATCGTTGCAGGAGGCGGTTTGCCGCGCATACAAGTGGTAGGCTTCCGACGACGGGTAGATTGGCCGACCTTGATTTCGCGTTTGCAAGCGGCAACCGAAGGTCAAACACCGGTGATTAAATGATTTTTATCAATTGGAGAATGGTATGCAAAGTGTAAAACGCAGCGGTAAGTGGAAACCCATGTTGTTCGTTATGGCGATGTTGGCACTGAGTGCCTGCGTCACGATTAACGTCTATTTCCCGGCCGCGGAAGCACAGCAGGCGGCAGAAGAATTCGTGGGCAAAGTGATCAATGGCGACAAGGCTGCCGTTGAGGAAACCAAACCAGCGGATCCCAAACCAATGCCCCAGGCCTCACTGCAACCTTCATTTGATTTGACGTCGTTTTTCATTAGTGACGCCGCAGCGCAGGAAGTTGACATCACCATCCGTACACCCGCGATTCAGGCAATCCAGAATCGTATGTCAGAGCGTTTCGCCAGCTCGCTGCGTCAACATTTTGATGGCGGCGCGCTCGGTTTCAGTAATGATGGTCTGATTATTGTGCACGATGCTACCAAAGTGCCTTTGAAAGACCGCGTGGGTGTTACCCAGCAAGTGGCCGAAGATAATCGTGATCGCAATGCCGTCTATCGTGAAATTGCGGTAGCTAATGGTCATCCGGAATGGGAAAAGCAAATTCGCGAAACTTTCGCCAAGCAATGGGTCCGTGATGCCAAGGCTGGCTGGTGGTATGAAAGTACTGCTGGCGGCTGGAAGCAGAAGTAATGGCTTTTTCCTTCTCCCCATGGGAGAGGGTGGCGCGCAGCGCCGGGTGAGGGTGCGAATACGCGGGATTTAGTTTACGAAAACAAAATAAATCACACAGAAGGGCGTGGATTTGAGAAAATTCACGCCCTTTTGTTTTAATGAAGAAAACCGTGGGCCGAAGCAGAACAAAAATTAATCGCGAATTTGAGCTCGAAATTCACGGCCTGGCCCATGACGGACGTGGTGTGGGGCGCGTTGATGGAAAAGCGGTGTTCGTCAATGGCGCTTTGATGGGCGAAACCGTGCGGGTTAAACAAATTGGCCGCAATCGCCATTTCGATGAAGCCATTACGCTCGAAGTTTTAAAAGCCTCGACAGATCGCGTCACACCGCGCTGCCCGCATTTTGGCGTCTGCGCAGGATGCGTATTGCAGCATTTGGCCGAAGACAAGCAAATCGAAGCCAAGCAACAAGTCTTGATTGAAAATCTTGCGCGCATCGGCCATGTCGAAGCGGAAACCATTTTGCCGCCGATGGTCGGCGACTCCTGGGGTTATCGCCGTAAAGGTCGTTTGTCGGTGCGCTATGTCGAGAAAAAAGAGAAAACCCTGGTTGGCTTTCGCGAAATCGATGCGCGCTTCGTTGCCGACATTAGCGTCTGCCATACCATGATTCCAGAGTTGGGAATGCGATTGCCTCAATTGTCTGCACTGATCGATTCCCTCGATGCCAAACGCACGATTGCACAAATTGAATTTATTGCCGGTGATGGTCCGGTTGCCCTGATTTTTAGGAATCTCGAAGCATTGAATGAGTCCGATACCGAAAAACTGAAACAGTTCGCTATCGAAACTAACTTCGCCGTTTTTTTGCAGCCTGGCGGTGTGAATTCCGTCGTTGCCTTGTGGCCGCTCGAAACCAATCTTGAATTTGCGATTCCCCAATACGATGTTCGACTCGCATTCAAACCGCTGGACTTTATTCAAGTCAATGCGTCCTTGAATCAGAAAATGATCGAGCAAGCCATTGCCATGCTCGACCCGCAAGCCGGTGAGCGGGTACTGGATTTATTTTGCGGGCTGGGTAATTTTACCTTGCCATTGGCACGCAGCGCTGCATCGGTTGTGGGTGTTGAAGGGGAAGCGGGGCTGGTGGCACGTGCACGCGAGAATGCCGTGTTGAACGGACTGACCAACGCCGAATTCTACGCAGCAGATTTGGCCAAAGATTTAAGCGACGAACCCTGGATGCAGCAAGGCTTCGATAAATTATTGCTCGACCCGCCACGTGCCGGTGCGGCTGAAGTATTGGCACAGATGTCGCTGAAAAATATTCGCCGCATTGTGTATGTCAGTTGCCATCCGGCTTCGCTGGCAAGGGACGCCGGGTTTCTGGTAAAAGAGCGCGGCTATAAACTCAAGGCTGCCGGTGTAATGGATATGTTTCCACATACCGCGCACGTTGAATCGATAGCGCTGTTCGAGAAATAGCATGGGCATCGAAATCGAAAAAAAATTCCTGATCGTCAATGATTCCTGGAAAACGCAGGTCTATAAAACCACGCGAATGGCGCAAGGCTATTTAAACGACATGAACGCCATGCGCGAAGGCACCCAGAAAGCCTCGGTGCGGGTCCGCATAGCAGGCGAGCAGGCTTTTTTAAACATGAAGTCGCGCGAACTAGGTCATACCCGTCAGGAATTCGATTATGAAATCCCGGTCGCCGATGCGGAAGCATTATTGAAATTATGTGTGGGCGCTTTGATTGACAAACGCCGCAATTACATCTTGCACGATGGTTTTGTCTGGGAAGTCGATGAATTTCTCGGCGACAATCTTGGCTTGTTGGTGGCTGAAATAGAGCTGCCCGATGCCTATGCGGTTTTTAAAAGACCAGCATGGTGTGGCAATGAAGTCACCGATAAAATTCGTTACTACAATCTGGCATTGGCCGAGCGCGCGTTTAGCAAGTGGACTGAAGAGGAAAAATTAGAATGCTAGTCATTGGTATTTCAGGCAAGCAATTAACCGCCGACGAACGCGAATACCTGCAACATCCGCAATGTGCCGGGGTAATTTTATTCACCCGTAATTTTGCATCGCGTGATCAGGTGATCGAACTTGCGCAATCAATACGCGATTCCGCCGCGCAGACACAATTACTTTGTGTCGATCAGGAAGGTGGCCCGGTACAGCGTTTTCGCGAAGGTTTTTTTCGCTTGCCCCCGCTAGTACGTTTTGGCCAGCATTATGCCCAGGATGCACAAGCGGCATTAGCGCTCGCAAAAGAACATGCCTGGCTTATGGCCAGTGAAATTCGTGCTCTCGGTTTGGATTTAAGTTTTGCGCCAGTGGTGGATTTAGGGCGCGGTAATCGCGCTATCGGTGATCGTGCTTTTCATGAATCGCCATCGGTCGTTGCCGCATTTACGCAAGCGTATATTCAAGGCATGCACGATGCCGGCATGGCAGCCACCATTAAACATTTTCCCGGCCACGGTTCGGTGCTTGAAGATACCCACTTCGATATTGCTGTCGATGATCGCTCATTGGAAGTTTTGCGCGCAGAGGATTTATTGCCGTTTGAAGCAGGCATAAAAGCCGGTGCAGAAGCGGTGATGATGGCGCATGTTACCTATCCGCAAGTTGCATCAGAACCCGCCGGTTATTCGCCGCGCTGGCTGAATGAAATTCTGCGCCGGGAAATGGCCTTTAAAGGCGTTATTTTTTCCGATGATATCGGTATGGCAGCAGCAACCGGTGTTGGCGGCGTTGGCAGCCGCATTGACGCCCATCTGGATGCCGGTTGTGACGTGGTATTGGTCTGCGCCCCGGCACTGGTGGCCGATAGTCTGAAAGCCTGCGAGCAACGCGTAGAACCCGATCTTTTAATCTTGCAGCCCATGATGGGTCGCGATGAACAAACAATGACCCGATTGCAGACGCAATCGCGCTACGATGATGCACGCGCCAGACTGTCTGGCCCTGACTATGCGGTGAGCTAAATGACAACCCCTAATTTGGCAACAGCTTTGGAAATTTCCGATGAACTTTTTGATCGCGAAAGTCTGCAAGACGCGATTAAGGAAATTGCCGTATTAATCAATCATGATTATCAAGATCGTGATCGTCCGGTGTTGTTGTCGGTCATGCACGGCGGCATGATTTTCGCATCACTACTATCGCTTGAACTCGATTTCGATGTTGAAGTCGATTACCTGCATGCCACGCGTTATCGCGGTGCTACTACGGGTTCCGGCCTGGCCTGGTTGCATCGTCCTGCCACCTCATTGGAAGGTCGTAATGTGCTCATCGCCGACGACATTCTTGATGAAGGTCACACGCTCAAAGCTGTTAAACAATGGTGCGAAGACCAGGGCGCGATTGAAGTTAAAATTGCCGTGCTCGCCATAAAAATTCATGAGCGCCGGGTGGAAGGCATTGACGCCGACTACATCGGTGTGGAAGTGCCGGATCGTTATGTTTACGGGTTTGGCATGGACTATCACGAACAAGGCCGCAATTTGCCCGGCCTGTATGCCTTGGGAAGCTAAATGTCCGAAATTGCATTCGCCATTATCGGTGGCACCGGTTTATATCAAATTGCTGCACTGGAAAATGTGGAAACGCTCGAATGCGATACCGTCTATGGCAAGCCATCGGCGCCGGTTCGCATCGGATTTTTAGGCGGCAAAAAAATTGCTTTTATGGCGCGCCATGGCGAAGGCCATTCAGTGCCGCCGCATAAAGTAAATTATCGCGCCAATCTGCGTTGCCTGAAAGATTTGGGCATTAGAAAAGTATTGGCGATCAATGCAGTGGGTGGTATTACCGAAGCTTTCGGGCCACGCGTGGTTGCGGTGCCTGATCAAATTATCGATTACACCTATGGCCGCTTACACACTTTATCGGAAGAGCCGGGTAGCGAAGTACTGCATGTCGATTTCACCGAGCCGTATTGCCCGAAATTGCGTGCAAGTATTTTAAGTGCCGCTGAAAAAATTTCGATGCCGATAGTAGATTTCGGATGCTATGGCGCCACGCAAGGGCCGCGTCTGGAAACCCGTGCAGAGATTACGCGTATGCGTCGTGATGGTTGCGACCTGGTCGGCATGACCGGCATGCCCGAAGCAGGGCTCGCTCGCGAACTCGGTATCGATTACGCCTGTTTGGCAATCGTCGCCAACTGGGCCGCCGGTTGCGGCGATGGAGCCGAAATAACGCTGGAAGAAGTATTGGCCAATGTAAATGTTGCGACGGCGTCGTTGCCGCAATTGCTGGAAGAAATATTGAAATCGTAGGGGCGCTTGCTTGCTGCGCCCAAAGATCTTGATACCTGTGAAAAGGGCGCAGCAAGCAAGCGCCCCTACAATTTACGCTCCGAACAATTCAACAATTGATTAAATTGTTTCTGATCGCCGCGTGACGCATTCAAATCGACAAAACCTTTTATGCCATCCAGTTTTCCACGATTGGCATATTGCCAGAATTGCCATTCCCGATAATTACTTTTACCGGGTTGTTGGTAAATATCCCGAATCCAGAGCGGGTTTTTCTGCAAATCATCTTTCAGGTAGGTCGCATAAAAATCCGAGGTGCTATACAACACCACGTGGCAACCCCAGGCCTGTTCGACCAGATCAATAAACACTTTCAGTTCTTTATGAAGCTGTTCCGGTTCAGGCCGCGCTTTGCAATTGCCGCCAAATTCCAGATCGACGGCAGGCGGTAGCGAGTTGATGGATGGCGTGCCAATGCGCGATAGAAAATTATTGGCCTGCTCGTAACCGGTTTTGCAAAGCGTGAAGTAATGATAGGCACCGGGCAAAACGCCAGCGTCTCTGGCCGCAGCCCAGTTATGTTTGAAGTCTTCGTCCAGAAAGTCTTCGCCTTCGGTCGCCTTGATGTAGGCAAAACGAATATCCTGCGCGGCGATTTTTTTCCAGTCGATAACACCCTGGTGATGCGAGACGTCGATACCCTGAATCGGAAATTCTTTTTTGTCCGGATAATTTAAACGAATCGCACCGGTTTTGAATAATTCGTTTACAACCGTTCCAACGAATAAAATATTCAGCAGCAGGATCAGGCCAATGATAATTTTTATTCGTTTGCTCATGTGTACATGGGTCGCTTAATTAGTGATCGAATTGAAGTCTCGCCAGCTCAGCGTACAGGCCACCTTGTGAAATTAATTCATTATGGGTGCCTTGGGCAATGATGCGACCTTTGTCCATTACGATAATACGGTCTGCCTTCAATACCGTTGCTAAACGATGCGCAATTACCAGGGTGGTGCGCCCTTGCATTAATCGTTCCAGCGCTTGTTGTACGGCCCGCTCGCTTTGGGCGTCCAGTGCCGATGTTGCTTCGTCCAGCAGCAGTACCGGCGCATCTTTCAGTAAGGCGCGGGCAATGGCGAGGCGCTGCTGTTGACCACCTGATAACCGCGCACCACGTTCGCCCAGTTCACTGTCAAAACCCTGCGGCAGCTCTGAAATAAAATCGAAGGCTTCGGCGCTGCGCGCAGCGGTTTCGATTTCGGCGTCGCTGGCTTCAAGCTTGCCGTAACGAATATTTTCGCGGGCGGTAGTACCAAAAATTACCGGGTCTTGTGGCACCAGTGCAATTTGTTCGCGTAAAAAAGCCGGTTCGAGTTGTTTAAGATCAATACCATCAAATTTTACGCTACCGCTTTCCGGGTCGTGGAAGCGCAGTAATAATTGGAAGACGGTGGTTTTACCGGCGCCCGATGGACCTACCAGCGC
Source organism: Arenimonas sp. (assembly GCA_043721835.1). Lineage (GTDB taxonomy): Bacteria > Pseudomonadota > Gammaproteobacteria > Xanthomonadales > Xanthomonadaceae > Arenimonas. The sequence goes on from JAYSQD010000043.1 coordinate 67,467, forward strand.
AACCGTTTCACCGGGGGCAATGCTTATACTAAAGTTTTCCAGTGCCGCTGTATCGGGCCGTGTTGGATAGTAAAAACTGACTTTATCCAGATTTAAAGCGCCTTTTGTTGGCATTACCAAAGTGGCTGGATGCTGCGGGCTTTTAAGCTGGCTTTGTTCATTGAGTAAATCGTTGATGCGAGTCATGCCACCGCTGGCACGCTGTACTTCGTTCCAGACTTCGGTAAGTCCGGCAATTGAACCGGCACCCATGATGGCGTAAAAGACGAATTGCGCGAGTGTGCCACCGGTCATTGTGCCTTCGATAACGCTTCGCGCACCCAGCCACAACACGCCAATAATGGCGCCAAACACAAATACGATAATGATGCCCGTCAATATGGATTGCAGGCGAATACGTTTACGTGCGGCGATTAGTGTGGTTTGTACTGCACTGGAAAAGCGTCCTATTTCAAACGCTTCACGAGCATAACTTTGTACTGTATGCATGGAGTTAAAAGTTTCGCCAGCACGGGCATTGGCATCGGCAACCCGATCCTGACTGTCTTTTGACGCACCTCGAACTCGACGGCCTGAAAACGCTAATGGTATGACGATAAGTGGAATGACTACCAATGCATACATCCCTAAATGTGGGCTGGTTTGAAACAGCATGATTGCGCTGCCGATAACTGTCACGCTGCTGCGCAAAGCGATGGAAATACTGGAGCCTACCATGCCGCGAATAACTTCAGTATCGGCTGATAAACGCGATAGCAATTCACCGCTTCGAGTACGTTCAAAGAAACTCTGGTCAAGTGACAGCAAATGCGAATAGAGTTTTTTTCGTAAATCTGCAATTACTTTTTCACCCAGCATCGAGATAAAAAAGAAACGGGCTGCAGTTGCCAAACCCAGAATTACGGCAACACCTAATAGCAGCATAAACCAGCGATCGATCTGACCACCTGGTTTGAAACCCTGATCAATGATGTGCTTGAAAGCAACCGGTAAAAATAATGTCGCTGAAGACGATATGGCTAGTGCGCTGAGCCAGAGAGCTACCAAACTACGATGAGGTTTCAAAAACGGCAGCAAACCGCGCAGCGAGTTTACTTTTTGAATAGGGGTGTCGGACTTAGGTTCTGGTGTGCTCATAGTCGTTATTGTCGCACGGGCCCGGTGTGGCAGAGCCCCGGCTTAGGTCATTTATTTTAGTGATTAGCACTAAACATATTGGGCCGGAACCCAGAAATGCAACGTAGCCCGGGTCGCGCTCCTTCGACCCGGGGAGACTTGCAAGCGTAGCCCCATGCTTGCATTTGTGGTGTTCAGTTGGTGGTAGAAGATGGTCTTCGTGGATTCCGGGGTCGGTGGAGCGCGCCCCGGGCTACGTTTGATCCCGGAGTTAAGCCACCTACTTCAGCAGTGGTTTTAATTCTTTGGGAATTTGAATATTGCGATGGGTTTTCTTGAAGAGCTTTAAACTGGCTTTGGCGAGTGCAATATCCTTTTCTTTCACATGCTTTTGAATCGCTGCTAACCAAAGATCGGGTGCCAGCTTGGCATCCTGGCGAGCAAGTAATTTAATTCTCGCTGCATCTTCGGCAAGGTCTTTCTTTTTGTTTTCATCAATTTGCTTCTGTGAAATGACTGCCACCGGGTATGCTTGTGAATAATCAGGTTTGATGCGACTACCCGTCACCTCGATTCTTTCTAGGGCTTGATTGTCACTGGCGGTATCCGCCGCTATTGCCGGGGCCGAAGCCTTGGCAGCGGTGCCAGCAGCAGCTATGGGCGCATTGTTTTTTGCTTCTTGGCTTGCGCCTAAATTAGCTTTATCAGATTTTGCCGCTTCCCGAGCTTTAGTTTTATCAATCGTCTGGCGGCTTAGGACTTGAGCTGGCTGGCTACTCTCACTATCGGCACGTTTGATTCGACTGCCAGTGACAGCAACTGCGTCTAATTCTTTGCTATCACTATAATTTGCCAAGGCTGCCGGAGCAGGTGGCGGCGCTGGTGCTGCCGCCACAATTGGAGCGGGTGCTGGTGCAGCAACGGATGCAAGAGCACCTGCAGTTTGTGGCACCCAGTCGGCTTCGGCTCTTGCCTGATCACGGCGCGCGCTGAATTTATCGTCATTGGTTTTTTTGGCGAGCGAAGCATCGGCTATTTCCTCTCGCACCATTGCTTTACGCGCACGTTTTTCGGACGGCATGACAGCAGGTTTTTCGACAGGCTCAATAAAATCCGCAGCGGCATCTGCTGTTGATTCGGACTCTGCAAGTGGCGGCGGTGGCGAAGTTGGTGTCGGCTCACGTGCAGGTATCATTTCAACCGTAATGCTGTCGCTCTTGTGGCTGCTATCGGTTTCTTGCTTTGACATCACATTTTCGCTGTCGGGCAGCTCGTCAATCGGCGCGCCCATGGATTGAAAAACTTGCCAGCCGATACCAATGGTAAGTATTGATGCAGCAGCAGTTCCCATCCAGAGTGCCGAAGTGCCGAGTAAGCTTTTTGTCCATCGTGATTTTTTTTGAGAATGCGATGAAGCCACCGCGTCGGTAGCCGCTTTCAAAATCAAGGCGTCCAATGCCGCCGGTGGTTCGCCGCCGGGCAGGGCGCGAACAACACGAGCGAGCTCTCGCTCTTCGTCGCTCAATGCTTCATGCTGGCGTGGGGGCTGGGTATTCATGATCGAAGTTTTTCTCGCAATTTATCTAGCGCATAACGAAGTCGTGATTTAACGGTTTCGCGTCCAACGCCGGTAATTTCCGCAATTTCCTCCAATGATAATTCCTGTTCCAAACGTAACATCACTGCTTCTCTTTGATCTTGGGGCAGTTCTTCCAAAGCCAATTGCAGTCGTCGTCGTTCTTCAAATGCCGATAACTGACGTTCAGGTGTTTCCGGGTCGGGAGTTTGCTCTGCACGCTCCATGGCATCTTCACCGGCTTGTGGTCGATGTTTCTGTGCGCGCCAATGATCGGTAAGCCGGTTATGCGCGATTTGATAAAGCCAGGTCGTAAATTTTGCATCAACACGATAACGCTCGCGAGCCTGAATAACTTTCTGCCAGACATCTTGATAAAGTTCTTCGGCGGTGCCGTGTTCGCGACATTGCCGCAGCATAAACCGAAACAAAGGTCCGCGGTGACGCGCATACAAAATCTCGAAGGCGCTGGCATCACCAGTTCCATAGGCTTGCATCAATTCTTCGTCGTTACGCTCTGCCAACATAGGGCAGAGCGTACGAAGTTTTTACGATTTGGAAAAGCCATCATTCGCTGATTTGTGCAACATCGCGGTTTTCAGTGAGTCGGCTGGCTTGCTCTATCAAGCCCATAAACTCGGCGCGATAGCCCCAGGAATCAGGCAGTGAAACGCTGGCAGCAAGTTGTTTGACATCGTTCCACTTGAATTGCCCGCTGTTTTTACCGCCGCGTAATAAATCGGCATAAGCAGCCAGCGACGCTGCCATTTTCAGGCGATCACTTGCTTTTGCGCTGATTTGCGAGCGCATCATGGGCTGTTCGATAAGCTTGCTTTGATCGGCGCCGGGCTGCTTGTAGCGGAGTTTCAACAAGGCAATTTCATTGGCTTTTGGATTGATCGCTTCCACTGCTTTTCCATAACGAAGTGGACTGACGCTTTCGCCACCGGAGCCCACCAAAGTGATTTCATAAAGCGCAGTTACGTCATGACCGGCACCAATTTCACCGGCGTCGATTTTATCGTTATTGAAATCTTCGCGATTAAGCTTTCTGTTTTCATAACCGATCAAACGATATTCGGCGACGACGGCAGGATTAAACTCGACTTGAATTTTTACGTCTTGCGCGATAGTCATCATGGTCGATGACATTTCTTCGACCAATACCTTTTTGCCTTCATTCAAATTGTCGATATAGGCATGATTGCCGTTGCCGACATCGGCCAGTTGTTCGGCCATTTCATCATTGTAATTGCCTTGGCCGAAACCCAGCGTGGTCAGCGCAATGCCGGATTTACGCTGGTCGGCGACCAGGGTTTTCAACATTTCGGTATTCGAGATGCCGACATTAAAATCGCCATCGGTCGCAAGAATCACGCGGTTAACGCCATTGCTGATGAAGTTATCTTTTGCCACTTTATAGGCGAGCTCAATACCCTGGCCGCCATTGGTGGAACCACCGGCTTGTAGTTTGTCTAATGCCTGCAAAATACTTTCTTTGTTATCACCCTTAGTGGCAGGCAATACCAGTCCGGCACTTCCGGCATAAACCACAATTGAAACGCGGTCTTGCGGGCGAAGCTTGTTGACCATTTCCTTGAAGCTGGAAATCAATAGCGGCAATTTATCTTCGCTCGACATCGAGCCGGAAGTATCAATTAAAAAAACGATGTTAGACGCCGGAATTTGCGAGCGGGCAACTTCATAGCCTTTAATGCCGACCATCATTAACTTGTGTTTTGAATTCCATGGCGCTGTGGCAATTTCAGTAGTGACTGAAAATGGCTGCTTGCGTGAAGTGGGCGCGGTGTAGCCAAAATCAAAATAATTGATAATTTCTTCGGCGCGTACGGAATCTGCGGGCGGGCGTATGCCACTGTTTAGCATGCGTCGAACATTGCTGTAGCTGCCGGTATCGACATCGATTGAAAAAGTGCTAACGGGATTTTCGCGAGCAAGTTGAATGGGGTTGTCGTTAAAGTTTTTATATTTTTCGGTATTTTGTTCGGGCTGTTGCAGCGTGGCATACCCAGAGGCATTACCGAGCATAGGCTTTCTAGCCATTGTAGCGGGAGGTGGAGGTGGCGAGTTTACGCTAGGCGCATAAAAGGCTTCCGCAGTGTCATTAATACGGGATCTACTGATAACTTGGGCCGGGCTGGCAGACTCTGCATCAACACGTTTAATTCGGCCGCCAGTCACTTCAACTTTGTTGAGTTCTTGACGATCTTTTTTATCGCTCTCTGCTTTATATTTTTCTGTAGTTGCTTTGGTTTCGGCAGCGACTTCTTTTTTTACTTGCGTGTTACAGGCTGTTAACAAAATCAGGCCAATGGCGAATACGAGTGGTTTGCGGTTCATGCTGCGCTCCTGTTGGGTGGGTGAGCCTATGAACGGGGCATGGCTGGATTCGGGGTTAATTGCCTAAATGCTCGGTGTTCAGGGTTTATAATACGGCCCATGAAACGCTTACCGCTCAGGCCTTTGTTCTGGCTTACCCAAAGGCCAATGCTCACTGCGGCAATTATTTTGAGCGTGGGTATATTTCTTAGTTGGCGTGCCGGCGAGCTTGAATACCAACATGATTTAAGTCAGCAAAAAAACGAAATTCAAACTCAGGTTTCAAATTTTCGCGGGCAGCTGGAAAAAAAACTGAATTACAGTGTTGCCTTGGTGAAAGGCTTGGCGGTTGATTTAGTCATCCGTGAAGAATTAACGCCGGCACAATTTGCCTTGATTGCGGAAGAATTAAGCAGCACGAATCCGGCACAAAGAAATTTATCACTGGCACCGCATTTTATTATTCGCGACGTTTATCCCATTGCCGGTAATGAAAAAATTATTGGTATGAATTTATTACTGGATCCCGAGCAAAAAGCCGCGGTGTATCGTTCGATTCAATTAGATGACGCTGTACTTGCCGGGCCTTTTCAAACTGAACAAGGTGGCGTTGGGCTGGTTTGTCGCATGCCGGTCTGGATCAAGATTGATGGTGTGCCACGCCTATGGGGAGCGGTATCGATTACGCTGGATTTTCCGGAGTTGATGAAAGAAGCCGGTCTGTCGCAATTGGAACAGAATCTGGATATTTCCATTCGTGGTCGCGATGCCATTGGCCCGGCGGGCGAATACTTTTTTGGCGACGAGAGCCTGATTTCAAAAGATGCGGTTCGCGTGCCGGTATTCGTGCCCGGTGGTAGCTGGTTGATTTCGGCACAACCTAAGAAAGGTTTTGGCGTGCTGCCCTGGTGGCAAACCCGCGCGGGAATCATCGGTTTATTGGTAACGCTTTTTTCGGCCTCGGCAAGCTACCGGATACTATTTGACCGCTCGCGAATCCGGCATTTGGCCGACCATGATCCGCTCACGCAATTGCCGAATCGTCGTCAGGCATTATCGGATTTATATAATTTGACCCATCGCGGAAAACGCAGTGGTCAACCGTTTGCCGTATTGTCCATTGATCTCGATGGGTTTAAACCGGTCAATGACAAATACGGCCATGATGCTGGCGATGAGGTATTAAAGACTATTGCCATGCGCTTGCAATCATCGGTACGAACTGGCGACACCGTAGCCCGAATGGGCGGCGATGAATTTATTGTTCTGATTGATGACCCGCAAGCGAATGATGAAATCCATCTGCTTGTTTATGCTTCCCGAATGCGCGATATTCTTTCGCAGCCCATACAATTACGGCAAGGCCCGCTAGTCTATGTCGGCGCCAGTATTGGCGTTGCCGCGTATCCATCGCATGCAAAACAAGTCGATGATTTAATGCGCGAAGCCGATCAGGCGATGTATCGCGCCAAGCGTGAAAAAAATTCTGGCGTGGAAATAGCACACGCAATATAAATCGTAGGAGGCCGCTGCGACCGCCATGGACGGCGGGAGTGCAGAAAACGCAGCAGCGGTTTTCTGCCGGGCGACGTGTATTTCCGTGGGCGCGCCCGTCAGGCGGGAAAGATCTGGCAGGGTTTTCGGACCTAGAAGGCCCTCCTGCCGCGGCGTGTTTCGTGGGAGTGCCCGTCAGGCGCGAATGGTTTGCCGGGATGCCTGAAGTCACTGGGTACCCAGCGCCAGCATGACGGAGATTTATCACAAAAAAATTACCGATTCACTGAAGCGCGTTCATGTCTGAAAAATCCGGCGAGGTTTTTCGCGCCTGACGGTCGCTCCCACGGGAATATCGATTTTTTGACAACAGACAATTACTCTCTACGATTTAACTTCTAAATCTATTGTCCCTGTTTGCAACTGCGCAATCAGCCTCTCACCTTTTTTCACGTACTGACTATCGCGCACCACCGTGCCATCGTCTTGTTTGCGAATAATTGCATAGCCGCGTGACAAAGTCGCCAGCGGGCTCACCGCAGACAAGCCGCGCCCGAGTTCGCGTAAATGTCCGATCTTGTTTTGTAGCTGGCGTGCGGCAGCATTGTGCAGCGTTTGATTCAAAGTGCTTAAACGCAGTTGATGGTTCTGCAATTGTTGCTGTGGATGCTGTCGTTCCAGTCTGGCCATGGCAATACGCAATCGCGCCAATTTGGCTTGTGCGAGCAATTGAAAATTCTTGGCGAGATACTGCCGGGTTTGCAGCAGACGTGCTCGTGCTTGTGCCATGCGTGTTTGCGGGTCGTATAAACGCAGGCGCAAATAGTGTTGATCGACGCGTTGCTGCAGGTTTTGCAATAAGCGTTTCTGGGCCGATTCCAGACGATTTTTTAACTGCGTGCTGCGGGCATTTAAATCCAGTTTATCGGGCACCAGTAATTCGGCAGCGGCTGAAGGCGTGGGTGCGCGAATATCGGCGGCAAAATCTGATAATGAAAAATCAATTTCGTGGCCAATGGCGGAAATAACAATAGTTTTCGATTGCGCAATATCGCGGGCAAGTGCTTCGTCATTGAATGCCCATAAATCTTCCAGCGAGCCGCCACCGCGCGTCAGCAAAATAGCATCGTATTTGCCAGTCGCATTTGCACGAGCGAGCATGTTGCGAATTTCTTTTGCAGCGCCATCACCTTGTACGGCAACCGGAAGTACATCCACATGCAATAAAGGAAAACGCCGCGACAATACACTGATCACATCGCGAACGGCGGCGCCGGTAGCGGAGGTAATAATGGCCAGACGGTGGACAAATGTCGGCAAGGCTCGTTTGCGCGCATCATCAAATACGCCTTCTGCGCTCAGCTTTGCCTTGAGTTCGACAAAGGCACGTTGCAACGCGCCTTCACCGGCTTCTTCCATATGTTCAAGCACGAGCTGGTAATCGCCGCGAGCTTCATACAATGTCAGGCGGCCGCGTACCAATACCTGCATGCCGTCACGCGGCGGAAATCGGAGGTACATCGCTTTCTGTTTGAACAAGGCACATCGCACTTGCGCGCGTTCGTCCTTAAGCGTGAAATATAAATGACCTGAAGCAGGGCGCGAAAAATTACTGATTTCGCCTTCCACCCAGACCTGGCTAAAACTTGATTCAAGTAAATCCCGCGCCAGCACATTCAATTGCACTGGTTTTAATACCCGGCGTTCGCGGATTAATTCAGACATGCCTGGACGAAATCATCAAGCTTATGGCCGCATAGAATAGCGCTTAACGTCGGGCTTGGGGTTTCGGCACGCAAAGGGCTAAACTGTGAGCCCCAAGGAGTGCTTTCATGACTGATGCCTATCGCCGCCTTCGAGAAGGCATGCCCGAGCCGGGCATGAATACTACGGGCCGCTTTCACGCAGATCCGAAAAAAGTGAAAGCCTGGGTAGCCGCATTGCCGCGCGCCAATGCGATGGCAACGCAACAGGAACTCGACACCGCCCTGGCTAGTTTATCCAGCCAACGGCTTGAAGGTGGCCAGCGTTTATCGGTGATGGACGAATTACGCAGCGTGGTAGCCGAATCGATTGCTTTGCTCGAACAGCAATTTGCCGGCAGTTCTTTGCCGCTGCCACCAGCAAAAGCGCAGCAAGCACAACATGCTGAAATGTTCCACTTGTGGTTGGCGCACGGTTATCGGAAAGCCGCTGTTGAAATATGTTCGCCCAATGGCAATATTCCCATGCTGCGTGGTAACGCGGTGCTGCAATGTTTGCAACGCGCTGCCTGGCATTACAGTCGCTGTCTTTCTTTGTCGTGGCGCATATATCGCGCGCCTAGTGCCGGCACTTGGCAAGGTTTGCATCGGGTGCACCGTTTTGCTTCCGAGTTGAAACTGGAAAACAAAATTGTTGAAGACAAAGTGGCCAAAGGCAGTATGGATATACAGACTTTGTATATTCAAACTTTATTGATGGCGGTCAGTAATCCGCTGGCATTTAGCCAAGCCGAGCAAGATAGCCTCTGGCCTGTAGCACGCGCCTTCGCACCGTTTTCGCCATTACTAAACGAGCCGCCGGAAGTTAACGCGCCGGTCGTACCGGAAGATGCCGATCGCGGCCCCGGCCCGGGGGCGAGTGGTGAATCCCATGCCTTGTGGCTGGATGTACGTTCTTTTATTCGTGAAACCGAGCAAGCCTTGTCGCGTCAGCACGATGGTTTTTCGGATTTGGTACCGGGTCGCGGTATCGGCGTGCGTTTAAGTGTTGATATGTTGATGCGTTTGAAGCGCGCCTTTGGATTATCGGCCGCCCGCACCTTCAAACGTCTGCAAGCCAGTCACACTATCGACACCGTGATTGGCCTGAGCGGTTTGCATTATTACCTGGCCGGTCAACGTGATTTCGATACCTTCATGCGGCAGGCATCGCAACAAACCGTGCATGTGGTGGAGCGCGCTTCCTGGGCGAATGCCAGTACCGATGCCAATCGTTTGCCACGCATTCCTGCACGCGTACTCGATCAGAGTCTTGGCGGTTATCGCATGGCTTGGGATAACGCGAATCAAATTCGTGCCAAGGTCGGCGAAATTGTTGGCATGACCCTGGCTGATGAAAACGAAGAACCCGACTGGATGGTCGGCGTGGTGCGTTGGTTACGTTATGAAATGAATGGCGGCTTGTCGGCGGGTGTCGAATTATTGGCGCGTCGTTCCAGTGCGCTGGGTGTCCATATTCATTCGCAAGACGTGATGCAACGTGCGCCCTTGCGGGGTATTGAATTATGGGCCTCCGATGCAAGCGAACGAAGTTTTTTAACGCAAGGCAGTCTCGACGGCAATGCCGCGAGCATTGAAATTGTTCACGGCCACGAGCCTTATGCATTGAATGCCCGCGCCATGTCGGAAACATTGATTGCAGGTGTTGATGTACTGATCAATGCCGGTGATTACACTGTGCTCAGGGAATTACGATCAGATTCAGTTGCAGAAATACAGGAAGGTGTTGAGGTATGACCGAGGCAGTTGCAAAACCACGTAAACCCACGCATAGCGTACAAATTGGCAAAGTGTTAATCGGTAGCCAGCATCCCGTGGTGGTGCAATCTATGACCAATACCGACACTGCCGATATTGATTCCACGGTCAAACAAATTTCACAATTATGGCGAGCCGGTTCCGAGATGGTACGTGTCACCGTCAATAATCCGGAATCGGCTGCTGCCGTGCCGCGTATTCGCGATAAATTATTGATGATGAATATTGATGTGCCGATTATTGGCGATTTTCATTACAACGGGCATCAGCTTTTAGCCGATGAACCTGCCTGTGCCGAAGCGCTGGCGAAGTACCGGATTAATCCGGGCAATGTCGGTTTCGGCAGAAAAAAAGATACACAATTTGCCGCCATTATCGAAATGGCTTTGCGTTATCAAAAACCGGTACGCATTGGCGTCAACTGGGGTTCGCTGGATCAATCACTGGCGGCTTTGTTGATGGATGAAAATGCACAGCGTGCCGAACCCTGGGATGCGCCGCGAGTATTACGCGAAGCCCTCGTACGTTCTGCCATTGATTCAGCCGAAAAAGCGGTTGAAATTGGTATGGCACGCGACCGCATTATTCTGTCGGCGAAAGTTAGCGGCGTGCAGGAGTTAGTCGCGGTCTATCGCGATTTATCGCTGCGTTCGGATTTTCCATTGCATCTTGGTTTGACCGAAGCCGGTATGGGCAGTAAGGGCATTACCGCATCGGCCGCCGCACTCGCCATTCTTATGCAGGAAGGCATTGGCGACACCATCCGGATTTCTTTAACACCCGAGCCCGGTGGCGCACGCACGCAGGAAGTTATCGTGGCACAGGAATTGTTGCAGACGATGGGCTTGCGAGCCTTCACGCCACTGGTCACAGCTTGTCCTGGTTGTGGCCGTACTACCTCAGAATTTTTTCAAGAATTAGCAAAAACAGTTCAGGAACATGTTCGCAATAAAATGCCGGAATGGAAAATTACCAATCCCGGTGCCGAGAATCTAACGCTCGCCGTGATGGGTTGCATTGTGAACGGCCCCGGCGAATCCCGCCATGCCAATATCGGAATTTCATTGCCCGGCACCGGTGAATCACCAGCAGCGCCAGTGTTTATCGATGGCGAAAAAGCGGTAACGCTGCGTGGCGATAATATCGCCCAGGAATTTGTTGCGCTGATTGATGATTATGTCGCGAAAAAATTTATCGGAATAAATTCGTAGGGGCGCCTGCTTGCTGCGCCCTG
>JAYSQD010000044.1:0-31380 GCA_043721835.1 Arenimonas sp.
GGCCTAGAAGGCCCTCCTACGTAGGAGGGCCTTCTAGGCCCGACCAGTAGCTATATCTGCTAAAGTTTGGCCTCAAGATTTGGAGAGATTTGTGAACGCGGCCTTGAACGAAATCCCAGAATTATCCGCAGACGAACGTATAGCTCAAGCCTTGCTGGCAAAAGGTCGCTTGAAAGAAGCCGACCACAGCCGGGCTTTGCGATTGCAGATCGAATCCGGCGGGGCTTTGTCTGGCTTGCTTGTGCGCCTGGGCATGGTGTCCGAGCGCGATATGGCCGAAGCCAGTAGCGAGGTCTTGAATCTGCCTTTGGTGTTCTCGAAAGATTGCCCGGATACCGCACCAGAAAATCTGACACTAAGCACGCGCTTTATGAAGCAGCACGCCGTTTGTCCGATCGCAGAAAAAGACGATGTGCTTGAACTGCTCGTCGCCGATGCGCAAGACGATTACGCTGCGCAAGCGGTTTGTTTAGCTACAGGTAAAGAAGTCAAAGTATTGGTAGGTTTGCGCTCGGAAATTTCCGATTTGATCGAGCGTTATTATGGTCAAGGCCGCAGTGCAATGGGTACCATCGTTGAAAATATCGGTGACGATTCCAGCAGTGGCGACGAAGATGATGTTGAACATCTGCGTGATTTAGCTTCTGAAGCGCCGGTGATTCGATTGGTCAATTTGATCATTCAACGCGCGGTCGAAATGCGGGCGTCGGATATTCATATCGAGCCTTATGAAAACCGTTTGAAAGTGCGTAACCGTGTCGATGGTGTTTTGATTGATGCCGAATCGCCGCCAGCGAATTTAACCGCCGCGATTATTTCGCGGATTAAAATTATGGCGAAGTTGAATATTGCCGAGCGGCGTTTGCCGCAAGACGGCCGCATTATGGTGCGTGTGCAGGGCAAGGAACTGGATTTGCGCGTAAGTAGCGTTCCCACTGCGCATGGTGAGTCCGTTGTCATGCGTTTGCTCGATCGTGAATCGGTTGTGCTGGATTTTAAAGCGCTTGGCTTCACCGATGAATTTTTAGGTGATTTTGTCAAAGTGCTGGAACAGCCGCACGGTATTTTATTAGTGACTGGGCCGACCGGCTCAGGCAAAACCACCACACTTTATGCTGCGCTGAATCAGCTCAATACGCCGGACGTAAAAATTATTACCGTTGAAGACCCGGTCGAATATCAAATTGAAGGTATCAATCAAATTCAAGCCAAACCGCAGATTGGGTTGGATTTTTCGCATGCCTTAAGAAGTATTGTGCGACAAGATCCCGACATCATCATGATCGGTGAAATGCGTGATCTGGAAACCAGCAAAATCGCCATTCAATCGGCCTTGACTGGGCACTTGGTGTTATCGACCTTGCATACCAATAATGCGGCGGGCGGCATCACCCGTTTGCTCGATATGGGTGTTGAAGACTATCTTCTTACTTCAACCGTAAACGGTATTTTGGCGCAGCGTTTGGTGCGTAAACTCGAACCAATAAATGCCGAAAAATATGAAGCCAGCATCGAAGAAATTGAAAAATTCGGTCTGCGGCGCTTTCAAGCCAATGGCACGATTTATTTGTATCGGGCAAAGCCATCGTCACTCTCACTGACCGGCTATTTAGGCCGCACCACCATCATGGAATTTTTAGTGATGAATGACGTGCTGCGTAAATTGGTCATGCAACACGCCGGTATGGGTGATATTGAACAAGCCGCACGCCATAGCGGTATGCGCACCATGTACGAAGACGGCTTATTGAAAGCCATGCAGGGCGTCACCACGATTGAAGAAGTATTGCGTGTGACGGAAGAGGCCTGATATGCCCTTATTCCGCTACAAAGCCCTGTCATCGGCAGGCGAAAATTTAATCGGGCAAATGGAAGCGACTTCGTCCGAAGAAGTAATCGCACGTTTGCAAGAGCAGGGCCATCTGCCGATTGAAGCGCAGCGTTCGGATAATTTATCGGAGCAAGGCAGTTTGTTTTCGCTATTCAAAAAAAGCGAAATGAGCGATGCACAGGTATTGCAATTTACCCAGCAATTGGCGACCTTGCTCGGTGCCGGGCAGCCGCTTGATAAAGCATTAGGTATATTGCTGGAATTACCGGAATCGGCCACGGCAAAAAAAGTATTGGAACGCATTCGTGAATCGGTACGTGGCGGCGGTACTTTATCTAATGCACTTGAACAACAGCACGGATTATTTTCACGCTTGATGGTGAATATGGTGCGGGCCGGTGAAGCCGGTGGTGGCTTGCAAATTAGTTTGACGCGAGTAGCGGAATATTTGGAACGCAGCCGCGAATTCCGGATGAAAATTATCAATGCATTAATTTATCCTTGCATCTTGATGACAATGGTATTAATTGCCTTTCTTCTGTTATTCATGGTGGTTTTGCCGCAATTTGAAACGCTTTTTGAAGATTTTGGATCGGAAATACCTTGGTACACCACGATGCTGATGTGGATCAGTCATTGGGTTCGAGACTGGTGGTGGGCACCGATTCCAATACTTTTTATCGCCGGTTATTGGCTGCAAAAACAATGGCAAGACCCGGCTTGGCGTTACGCGGTGGATCAGCGGATTTTGAACACAAGACTATTCGGGCCGCTGGTGGCAAAAATTGACACGGCAAAATTTACTCGCACGCTCGGAACCTTGGTGCAGAGCGGGGTTCCCTTGCTGAACGCATTGAACTTGTCGCGCCCGGTCTTGTTTAATCAGGTATTGGGGCAGTCGGTAGATGTGGCGAGTAACGAAGTGAAAACAGGTTCAGGCTTGGCGTATGCCTTGGCGAAACAGAAAAGTTTTCCGAAGTTAGCTGTCCAGATGATTCAGGTCGGTGAGGAGTCAGGTGAATTAGATACTATGCTGCTGAAGGTAGCCGATACTTTTGATACGGAATCTAATCATGCTATTAGCCGTTTGATGGCGGCGCTGCTGCCAGCGCTGACTTTGTTGATGACCTTGATGGTGTTCTTGATCATTCTTGCTGTGTTGTTACCCATCTTTAATTTAACCGGAGCAGTTGTCTAATGAAGCGTCAGTATCGACCCTTATTATCGCAAAACGGATTCACCTTGATTGAGCTGGCGGTCGTTATCGTCTTGATCGGAGGAATCATGGCAATTGCAGTCAACAGCATCATGAACTCAAGAGCCAAGGCCAATTATCAATTAACGCAAACGCAGCTGAATTTGCTGGCCCAGAAAGTCAGTGACTATCAATCCGATGTTGGCAGCTTACCCGAGGGTCTGAATTCACTGGTCAAAGCACCCAGTAATGCCGATGGCTGGCTGGGTCCTTATACCAGTGAAAAAGAATTGAAAGACAAATTTGGTGTAGCGATCGAATATCGCAACCCCGGTACCGATTCAGAGTTTGAATTAGTCAGTCTTGGCGCAGATAAAAAAGCGGGTGGCGAAGGCACTGATAAAGATATTGTTGTTAAACCTTGATGTATGAAAACGGGCCGCTCATCCATTTACCTTACACGTGGTTTCAGCCTGCTCGAAATCATTGTGGTAATCAGCCTCATTGGGGTGCTGATGGGTTTTGCTGCTTATACGCTGAATAAACAATTACCCGGTCAACAATTGCGTTCATCGGCAAAAGCATTGGCAGCGGAACTGCGTTTCACCAAAAGCCAGGCAATGGTCACTGGCGAGGCGCAAAGTTTCCAGATTAATGCAAAAACACGTGAATGGTCAGGCCCCAAAAATCATTCAGGTGTACTGCCAAAAGCACTCGAAATTATCGCCACTACTGCTCGTCGCGAACAGCCAGAAAATGATGTTGCAGCGATCAAGTTTTTCCCCGATGGTGCCGCCACTGGTGGCCGCATTGTGTTGCAGCACGACACCGCAAAATGGCAGGTCGATGTGAAATGGCTAACCGGTGAAGTCACCGTAACTAGGCCCGGTGCTGTGCAATGAAAATCGAACGTGGGTTTACCCTATTGGAAGTCTTGATGGCCGTTGGTTTGCTGGCAGTGACCAGTGCGCTGGTTATTTCAACCATGTCCGGCGGGTTACGGCAAGTACGCTGGTCCGGTCAGGCCACTGAAGCCAGCCTATACGCACAATCCTTGCTCGACACTATCGGCACTATGGAATTTATCGAGCCCGAGAGTAAACAAGGCGAATGGCAAGACGGTAAATACCGTTATCAACTTGAAATAAAAGAAGTGCCGGACCCCAGCATGGCGGCTGAGGCGCCAGTTAGTGCAGTTGAGTCGCTTAATCCATCGCTGTTGTATCAAGTCAATCTTTTAGTGAGCTGGGGCGATAAACCACAAGAGCAGTTGCGTTTTGTCAGTTATAAAGCGCGGCAGTCGCCGGCTAATAATATTGATCCGCAGCTATGAAAATAATTGCCAAGGGCTTTACCCTGCTCGAAATGCTGGTAGTCACCGGCTTGATGGCTTTGCTGGTATTGCTGGGTTTAAATTTAATGCGCAGTACGGCGGCCGCTTCCACAAAATCAGAAGCGGCAGCACAACGCAATGAAAAATTACGCAGCGTACAGAGTTTTATTCGTCGGCAAGTGACCGGCGCATTGCCGATTGCCTATGAGTTTGACGCCAGTAATGGCGAGGCCACTTTCTTTTCCGGAGATCGCAGCAAGCTCCAGTTCGTTGCCAATATGCCGGGCTATTTGTCTTATGGCGGCGCCTATTTGCAGACTTTTGAACTCAAGCGTGGTGGCGAAAATTATCAACTCGAATTTCAGTTTCAGCAAATCACCACCGATGGTTTGCTCAAAGCCGAACGCAAACCGGAAATTTTATTGGACGGCATTAAGAGCGGCGAATTTGCCTATCGCGCGCTCGATGAGCAATCCAAACCTGGTAGCTGGAAAAATAGCTGGGAGTTTGCCTCTCAAATTCCGATGCAAGCCAGTTTAAAAATCGAATTCACCGACAAGAAAATGCATTGGCCTTTATTAATTGCAGCGCCGAAATTATCTGCCGCCACGACCACTACAGGAAACCCGGGCCTGCAGCCAGCACCGTTCAGCCAAGACCCGGATTTGGGTGGCGGAGGATGATAAACCACCATAAAAAAACCGAACAAGGTATTGCCTTGTTACTCGTACTTTGGATGCTGGTGATTTTAATCGGCATTATTGGTGTATTTGCCTTGATTGCCAGCACCGAACATCAACAAGGAAAATTATTGGCACGCACAGTACAAGCACGCTATGCCGCCGAAGGGGGCATTGATGTCGCTACCCTGCGTTTGAGTAACCCCGATCCTTTATTGCAATGGGTACCCGACAATCGTGTTTATAACTACGCAGTCGGTAAAACCCGAATTGAAATTCACACTGTCGATGAAACCGGCAAGGTCGATATTAATGTGGCTGGCCCCGATGTTATCAATCCGCTTTTACGCAGCGTCGGGGTCGATCTATTAGAAGCACAAAATATTACTTCTGCCATTATGGATTGGCGTGATCCGGATGATTTATTGACTTTGCCTGGTGGTGCGGAAGATCCCCAGTACGAGAGCGCCGAGCGCCCGTATGGTGCAAAAGATGGCCCGTTTCAAACTATTTCAGAGCTACAGCAGGTGTTGGGTGTAACGCCGGATTTGTTCGCAAAGTTGCAACCCTACATCACTATTTATAGTGGCCTAGCGCGACCCAACCCCAGCTTTGCATCGCCTCAAGTGCTGGCCGCCTTGGGTCTGCAAGCGCCGCAAATCGCGCAATTATTAGCGCAACGCGAGGCATGGCAGCCCGGGATGCCTGTTTTTACGCTGCCTGACGGCAACCCACTCGCGACCAGCGGCACAGGAACGTATAGTATTTCCAGCCTTGCCATTGAACCTGATGGCAGCCGAGCCGAAATTACTGCGATATTGCGAGTAGGTGCCAACGGTAATTTCGGTCAGCTTTACACCCCTCTCGCATGGCGAGTGGGAGCTAACGACTAAATATAATGAATAGTGCAGTTTCCAATTTGCTGGAACCCCTTCGCTTGGCTTATCAAGGCAGCTCGCTGTCGTCTTGGTGGCCGCAAGCGCGGCAGCAATGTCTGTCTTTATTGCCGGCATCGTGGCAAGAATTGTTGGGCGCAGCCGATCGCCGAGTATGTATTCGTGTGCAGAGCAACGATCTGCATTTTTATATTGCCAATAATGGTCGCTTGACGGCCTTGGGAAGCCTGCCTTCAGACGACGACGAACTTTTGAAAATGTGTCTTGGTCGCCTGCAACAACAAAGTAATGCGCCGCGTTATTTATTACTCGACACCAAACAAGTTTTGCGTCGGGTATTAAGTTTGCCGCTGGCCGCAGAAAGTAAGTTGCGTGAAGTGGTAAGTTTTGAAATTGATCGGCAAACACCATTTACTCTCGATCAGGTTTATTTTGAATCCCGCGTGCTCAGCCGCAATCTGCAAAGCAAGCAATGCCAAGTCGAATTAATTGTGCTGCCAAAACAAACACTCGAAAAAAGTGTAAAGCCATTAGGAATTTTGGCAGGCGATCTGAGTGGCATTGACGTGATTGATGAGCATCAGCAAATACTCAATGTGAATTTGTTGCCCAATACCATGCGTGTGGCCGAGTCACACCAAAATGCCTGGTTAAATCTTGGCTTGGCCTTGGCCGGTTTATTATTGCTGCTTCTGGCAATGAACCTGGTATTGAGCAATCGCGAAAAAGTTTTGTCGGAATGGGAACAACAAGTATCCGCTGCCGGCACGCAGGCAAAGCAGGCGAACGTGTTTCGTGACCAGCTAAAACAAGCGGGCAAGGCCGAAGCATTCCTGCAAAAATTTAGAAACTCGCAGCCCACCATGCTGGCGCTGATCAATGATTTGACTAAACGCATTCCCGACGACACCGCGCTTGATAAATTATCGGTCAATGAAGGCCGTTTAGTTTTGGTAGGGCAAAGTAAACAAGCCGCAGCCTTGGTCGGGCAATTGCAGGCATCGCCCTTTATCAATTCGCCGGCATTGGCTGGCGCTGTGCAGCCTGACTCACGCACGGGCCGAGACCGCTTTACTCTGACCGCCACCGTCAATGGTTCAAAGGAGGCAAGCAATGGCAAGCCTCGATAAGCTCGACAAGCTTGATAACCTCGATAAGAAAATAGCAGCCGCCAAATCAGAACGCTGGAAAATTTTTGCCGGCTTGGCATTGCAGCTTATATTGGCTTATGTACTTTTAGTGCATTGGTGGTTTACTGCGCCCATGATGGGGATGGGTGAGCAAATCAATCAGCTGCGCGATCAGGAATTGCAGTACCGGATGGAAGCCAGTCAACGTCCGGCGCTAGAGAAAAAACTTGCCGAAGTCCGACAGCTTCAAGCACAAACGCCGCATTTTTTACCCGAAGCCAACAAGGAGTTAGCCAGTGCGGCGCTAGTTCAGCGTCTTGAACAAGTGGTTAGTGCTGCCAGCCCCAATCCCAATGCTTGCCAAATTACCGCTCGTACGCCAACCGACAATACGGTGTCAGAAGATTTTCAGCGCGTGACGGTGCGGGTCAATTTGCGGTGTGGCATGGCAGAAATGGCCAGCATCATGCATTCGCTTGAAGGTGGTAGCCCGCAATTGTTTATCGATAATCTTGAATTGTTATCACGTAGTAGCTATAACAATGCCGGCCCGGCTGGCGGTGCGGTCGAAGTGGTGTTTGACTTGTTTGGTTACATTCAAGCGCCGCCGGAAAAGCAGGGGAAACCCAATGGCTAAGTTAAGCAACACCACGACCTTGCTGTTGGCGAGCTTTGTGCTTTGGGCTGGCCTGGTATTGCTGGTGGCGGCTTTTGGTTTGGGCGCACGTTTTAATCCATTACCGGTCAATAGCAGTTTAGCCAAACCAATACCCACGGTAAAAATTGCACAAAATACTCCGGTGCTCGAACCGATGAGTAATTATTTGGAGGTTGGCACTCGGCCTTTATTAATGCTTGATCGCCGCCCAGGCGCAGTGCAAGCAGCACCGGGCGATAATTCTGCAGCCGAGCTTGATGTTTCTCTCGGCAGTGTGCTGATCACTCCCAATTTGAAGATGGCCTTATTTCGTGAGAACAAAGATGGCACTAGTCGCCGCGTTCGTCTCGGCGATTTGATCGAAGGCACCGGCTGGCGTTTAGTGCAGTTGGAACCACGTCGTGCCATTTTAGATGGCCCAAGCGGTCAACGCTCGATGGACTTGCTGGTTTTTAATGGCAAGGGCGGGCAATCACCAACGGCCGTCGCTGTGGTGGCGCCACAACAAGACAATACGAATGCCATGCAAAATACAGCGGCTGTCGCTGTACCCGTGGTGCAAACCACACCCAGTAATACCAATGCAGTGGCCAATAATGCGCCATCTATTAATCAGACGATGACGCAAGAGCAACAAATTGAAGCGATACGCCAACGAATTGCGGCGCGTCGTGCGCAAATGCAGGCAGATGCAGCAAAGGCGGCATCCGATGCAAAAAAATAACGAGAGTAGAAAAATGCTGAAATTACGACTATTGCTAATTGTTTTGATTGCTACTGTAACAGCGACCGCGGCCTGGTCTGCGCAAACAGAAATAGTGATGAAACGTGCGCCAGAATTAATCAACAATCAAAAACCGGCAGAAGAATCCAAAGACGGTAAATCAGTTAGTGCTGATGAACCGGCTAAAAAAACATCATCGGCGACTATTCGTCGTGGTAATGGGCAATTGATTAATCAGCGAGCCGCTGCCATGCCCGCGCCGAATTTAAGTTCGGCCGGCGATGCCACCTTCAACTTTGAAGGCGAATCGGTACAAGCCGTCGTCAAAGTTATTTTGGGTGATTTGTTGCAACAAAATTATGTGATTGCACCGAATGTGCAAGGCACGGTAACCCTGGCGACGCCGCGCCCTGTCAGTCCGGCACAAGCAGTGTCGTTACTTGAAATGGTTTTGGGCTGGAACAACGCTCGCTTAATCTGGAGTGACGGTCGTTACAATGTAGTGCCGAGCGACCAAGCTATTCCGGGCAATTTGGCGCCACGGACAGGCTCGCCTGCAAATGCACGTGGTTATGAAGCACGCGCTATTCCGCTGAAATTTATTTCGGCGACCGAGATGGAAAAATTGCTAAAACCTTATGCTCGTGACAAAGCCATTATTCAGGTGGATAACACCAGAAATTTAATTGTGCTGGGCGGCACGCGTGCCGAATTGCAAAATTATATTCGCACCATCGAAATTTTTGACGTCGATTGGCTGGCCGGCATGTCGGTGGGTGTATTCCCCTTGCAATCAGCCGAAGCCAGTAAAGTGGTGACCGAGCTGGAAAAAGTATTTGGTGAAAATGGAAAAACACCGCTCGCGGGTATGTTCCGTTTTATGCCGCTTGAAGGCCAAAATTCGGTGATGGTCATTACCGCACAACCCAAATATTTGCGTGATGTGGAAACCTGGATTGAACGCATGGACGCCGGTGGCGAAGGCGTACGTTTGTATGTTTACGAAGTAAAGAATGTCAAAGCTACCGATTTGGCGGATCAACTAAGCAGCGTGTTTGGCAATAGCTCGGCTTCCAGCAATCGTAATAGTGACTCGCCATCCATTCAGCCGGGCCTGGAACCGATCGAAGTTCGCACACTCAATAACCCCGCGCCTACCAATACCGTTAAACCCGGTGCCATCGCAAACGCCAGAAATGCCGAGCTTTCAATTACCGGCGGTGATGTGAGTATTAGCGCCGTAGAAGAAAGTAATTCGTTATTGATACGTGCAAGCCCGGGTCAATGGGAATCGATTCGGCGTGCGATAGATCGTCTCGATGCTATGCCACTTCAGGTGCATATCGAGGCGCAGGTACTTGAGGTGAAGCTTGGAGGAAAACTTGAATATGGGGTAAGTTGGTATTTTCGAGAAGCGATTAGGCCTTTGGCTAGCAACAGTAATACTCAGCAAGAATACGATCTTTCCCAGTCAACCAATAATATCAGCACAATTTCATCAGTCATTAGTGGGGTTGCTGGTGCAAACTGGACTTTTATCGGCCCTAATGCGAAAGCGATTGTTTCAGCATTGGATGATTTATCAGATGTGCATGTTTTGTCTGCACCATCATTGGTCGTTCGTAATAATGTCGAAGCCGACTTTAATTCTGGCCAGCAAATCCCTGTAGTAAGTACTTCTGTAAATCCTGGAACCGGAACTGGAACCGGAACCATCAATCAGGTTCAATTTCGGCAAACAGGTATTAGTTTGAAAGTGAAACCTAGAATTAGTAGTAACGGCATTGTGTTTATGGAAATTACCCAAGAAGTTAGTTCGCCATCTAAAGATTCCGGCTTGGTTGGAGGAAATGTTAGTGTTGACACCAATAAACTTAAGACCGAAGCATTTGTGCAAAGCGGCGAAACGGTAATGTTGGCAGGCCTTATTAAAACTGATGAAGGTAAAGGAAGCTCTGGAGTTCCATTTCTAAGTCGCATCCCAGTGATTGGCGCCTTATTTGGAAAGCAAACCCGTTCAAATAGTCGACAAGAAATTCTAGTTCTGGTTACGCCTACAATTATTCGGGATCCAGCTGAGGCGCGCAAAGTGACCGACGAATACGGCGAGCGCTTCCGTGCCCTAGACCCATTGCGCAAGGCAAATGAAAAGCCAAAAAAATAAGCGATGAAACCAGCCTATCGTTCGGTTTTTCGGGAATTACTACGCCGTGAATTAGGTGAGCGTTATCGCGGCAGTTTATTGGGCGTGCTGTGGCATTTATTATTGCCTTTGTCGCAATTGCTCGTCTTGTCCTGGGTGTTTTCCCATTTGCTGCAGGCACGTACGCAATTTGAAAATCTGAGTTATGCCGCTTTCCTTGCGCTCGGTTTATGGCCCTGGAATTTATTTTCGAATGCGGTCAGTAACAGCGTTGCAGCATTGACCGGTAATGCCGCCTTGATCGGCAAAATTGCACTGCCGCATCATTTGTTAGTCGATGCCAAAGTGAGTGCGAGTATTTTGCTGGACCTGGCGGGCTTTGCTGTTGTGCTGCTAGCGCTTATTTTATTTGGCACACATCTGCATTTTTCCGGTTTGCCAGTGGTCTTGCTGTCGCTGATCATTCTATGTATTTTCGCGGTTGGGTTCGCCAATATTGTTGCTGTGCTGAATGTATTCTTGCGTGATGTAGGGGCTGCTATTTCACAAATACTGAGCCTGTTGTTTTTTTTGACGCCGGTTATTTATGACTTTGGACAATTGCCCAAGCCCGTGCAGCAATTATTACTTTTAAATCCGTTCGCGGCGCCTATCATTAGTATTCGCCATGCATTTTTGGGCTTGCCCATCGACTGGCTGCATTTAGGCATCTCGGCTCTGGTCGCTATTGTTATGGCTTATCTGGGTTACGCTTTGTTGCGGCGTGCGCGTCCGCACCTGGAAGATTACTTATGAGCAATGCGCTGTTGCCATTGGTTGAAGTAAATCATATTAGCAAGCGTTATCCGGTGCTGGCCAATAGCGCAGATAGATTAAGTGCTTTGTGGGACATGTTGCGTGGCCGTGCGCCAACAAGGCATACCACGGTGTTAAGTGACATCAATTTCAAAGTGATGCCCGGCTGTTCGATTGGCATTATTGGTGAGAACGGTGCCGGCAAATCCACTTTGCTAAAATTAGTTACCCGTGTGTTAACGCCCAGTGATGGCGATGTTGTCACACGTGGTTCAATTGGCGCCTTGCTTGAATTAGGTGCTGGCTTTCACCCGGAATATTCCGGGCGCGAAAATGTGCGACTGTCCGCCGCTTTATATGGCATCAGTGATGCCGAGCTAAAAACAAAAATGGCTGAAATCGAGGATTTCGCCGATATTGGTCACTACATTGATGAGCCGACCAAACATTATTCCAGCGGCATGATTGTGCGGCTGGGTTTTGCAATTATTGCCGCTGTGCGTCCGCCACTGTTAATCACTGATGAAGTCCTGGGTGTGGGCGACGAAAGCTTTCAGAAAAAGTGCTCACGCTGGATAGATGAATACGTTAATTCAGGCGGCACATTGTTATTGGTTTCCCACAGCATGTATCACGTGCAAAAATTATGCCGCGAAGCCATTTGGCTGCATCAGGGTCGCATTGAAATGCAGGGTGATGTTTTCAGTGTAACGCAACATTATTTGGCCTGGCATGAAAGCAAGCGCACTGGCGATGACCTTGTGCCCGATCAAAGTAATGCGATATTTGATTACGGTATTGAAAAAATTATTTATAACAATGCAGCAGATGGCTCTGCATTGGAAGCCGAGTCGGGTGCAGATTATCGGCTTGAAGTGGTGGTCACTTCGCTTGATGACAGCGCGCCAGTCGTGCTGGTGGGTTGGGTTCGAGAAGATGGCACGCCGGTCTATGGCATTAGCTCGGAGATGGAGGGTGTGACTGCCAAGAAACTGGAAACGGGAAAATATCGATACTGTTTATGTTTTACAAAAATCGGATTATTGCCCGGGCGTTACAAATTGCGAGTGCACTCACTGGACTCGCAGGGTTTGCGTTTATTCCAGACCATTGATCGCCATGTGACTATTACCGGCAAGTCGCGCGCTTACGGCCTTCTGCATATGCCGCATCACTGGGAATAATGACGGATGTCGCCTTCGTTACTTCCCGTAATTATCGTGCCTATTTTCAATGCTTATGAAGCACTGGATATTTGTCTCGGTTCATTATTGAAAACTTTACCTGCACAGGTAAAAGTTTTATTGGCTGACGATGCCTCCACCGACCCCCGTATTCCGGATTTACTGATTCAATTTAAGCAGCGTGCGCAATTCAGTGTGGATATTGCAAGGCGAGACAGCAACCTCGGGTTTCCTGCAAACTGTAATAGTGCATTCAAAGAAGCAGGCGATAGCGACGTACTATTATTAAATTCCGATACTGTTTTCACTCATGGCTGTTTGGAAAAAATAATACAATGTGCGAACAGGGACGCAAAAATTGCCACCATTACGCCATGGTCCAATAATGCCGAAATTTGTTCGTATCCAAAATTTTGCGAGAACAATCTGCTTCCAGACAATCTTGAGCTAATGGCGCAAGCGGCTGCATTAATTGCCACTGATCACATGCCGGAGCTTCCCACCGCGATGGGTTTTTGCATGTGGATTCGCCGGGCTGCACTGAGGCAATGCGGCAATTTTGATGCGGAAACCTTTGGCCGTGGTTATGGCGAAGAAAACGATTTCTGTCGTCGCGTCGCGGCCATGGGCTGGCGTAATGTGATGTGTGTTAATGCTTATGTTGCCCATAGCGGTGCTGCTTCATTTGGCCCGATGGGTTTGGGGCCAGGTGGCGATAACCTGCAAAGCTTGCTGGTTCGTTGGCCCGATTACCACGAACAAGTTGCCCGATTTATTCTCGATGACCCTTTGCGCGAGCTACGCGAGCAATTTTCTGCCAATATACTCGACATTCAAAATAGAGGACCGCAAGGCGATTTATTTAGTTCGATGAATTAAAAGAGTGCTCAAGAGATGCTCATATGAGTCAAGCAGTACGGCCTTCCATCTTGCCATTCACCGGCGAGCGCTTCACGCCTGAATGCGTGCGCGAAATTGCCTATGAGCATTGGCATCGTTATGCGTTTGCCATGGCATTGGTCGATGGCAAGCATGTTTTAGATGCTGCCTGTGGCGAAGGCTTTGGCGCTGATCTACTCGCCTGCAAGGCAGCTAGTGTGCAAGCGATTGATATTGATGCCATCAGTATTGAACATGCCAAACAACGCTATGGCTCGAAAAATAATCTTGAATTTCATCAGGCCGACGTAACGCAATTAGACGCACTGCCATCCAATAGTTTTGATGTCATTGTCAGTTTTGAAACGCTTGAACATGTGATGGAACATGACCGCATGCTGGCGGGTTTTTATCGTTTGCTAAAACAAGACGGTATATTGCTGATTTCCACCCCGGACAAGAAAAATTATACCGATGCAACTGGTGTCGTGAATCCGCATCATGTTCGTGAATTATATTTCGACGAATTTTCGGCTTTACTTGATAGCCATTTTCAGGCGAGAAAAATTTATACGCAGAAATTATTATTTCAATCCAGTTTATCGGCGCTTGATCAGCACGGTGCCACCGAAGCACTTGTCCATAAAGGGCAGAGTATTGAACCAGGTTTGAATTATCCGGCCATGTATTATGTCGCGGCCTGTGCTAAATCTGCTGAAGCATTGGCCAGTTTGCCCGCCATGTCTTTTTATGGTGACGCTGAAGAGTCGGTGTATGCGCATTATTACCAGGAAATTCGTTACGGCATCTGGGCGCGACAGCGTATTGCCGAACTTGAAGCGCAGCTAGCAAGCTATTCAACCAATGAGTAATGCCATCGTCAGTAATATTGCCGTGGTAGTTGTCACCCATGAAAGTGCGGCGACGATTACGCTTTGTCTAAAAAAATTACGGCGGGCAATTGGCTTGCGGCGCATTATTGTGGTCGATAATGCATCCAGCGATAACACATGCGATATCGTCGAAAAGTTTTTGCCGGACGACCCGCGCATTAGCTTGGTCCGTAACACAGAAAATCTTGGCTTTGCCGCTGCCTGCAATCAAGGCGCGAGCGCATTATCGCAACCTTGGCTGGTTTTTTTAAATCCCGATGCCTATGTTGAGCCCGATAGTCTTTCACGTTTGCGTGACAGTGCCATTGAACATGCAGGTGCTGGTCTTGTCGGTGTTGATTTAGTCAACGAGAAAGGCGAGGCTGATCGTGCTGCCAGACGTTTTGATCTTTCATTAATTTCATTACTGAGAAACCATGCCGATCTTGATTTGATTTATATGGGGCGCGACCCGGATAAAAAAGTGCAGGCGGTTGAAGCCTGTTCCGGCGCATTAATGATGATGCCGGCGACCGTGTTTCATCATGTCGGCGGCTTCGATCATGGCTATCGGCTACATGCGGAAGATTTGGATTTATGTCGCCGGGTCCGCTTGGCCGGTTACGAGGTTTTGGTGGATAACAGCGTGCGTGTGATGCACATACGTGGCGCCTCGGGTCTGACAAAACCGGCTTGGGTGGAGTGGCAAAAGCATCGTAGCTTGTGGCGTTATTTTCAGAAATATGAAGCCGCACAAACACCTGATTGGATGGAGCCTTTTATCTGGATAGGTTTGTGGCTGCACTTTATCTGGGCTTTACTCAGGCTTCGGCTAAAGCCCCCGGCCAGTCAAAGCGATTTTTAAAGCATAAAGTGAACGTCATCACATTGCTTAAGCATTTCAATCATTGAAAATGTGAACTAATTCACAATAGAAGCTGAATTTCCGCTTTTAATCGCGAGACAAGCACCGACTTCGCGGCCTATTATGCCGTAACAATCAGTAACATCTGGGGCGACCATGGCACACACCCAAGCTTGGCGATACAGCCTGCTAATCCGCACTTGTGGATTGCTACTGCTGTTGTCCTTACTGCAAGCGTGCAGCTCGCAGAACGAATCCGATTCGGAAAAATCAAAAGCCCAAGATGCTGCTTCGATTCAGGCGGTAATGATCGAAAAGTCTGTAGCGGACCCAACGCCAGAAGAAGCCTCACGTTTTTTGATGCAAGCCACCTTCGGTCCAAAAGAGTCTGAAATTATCGCACTCGACGCCAGCAGTATGGACGCTTGGTTAACATCGCAATTTGCGATGCCGCGACAAGCACACTACGACTATGTATGGGACTTGAGAACACAGGGCGTCGATGTTGATAACTTCAGCAACATTTATACGATTGAATCGTTTTGGAAACAGGCGATTACCGGGCAAGATCAGTTGCGTCAACGAACGACCTGGGCCCTGAGCCAAATTTTTGTAGTAGGCGATGAAGATAATGTACGCAATGCCGCCTATTACGATTTGCTCGCCGAAAATGCGTTTGGCAATTATCGAACGCTGCTTGAAAAAGTAACTTTAAGCCCATCCATGGGGCAATGGTTATCGATGATCGGTAATCAAAAAGAAGATCTGGCGACCGGCCGCCTTCCTGATGAAAACTATGCCCGCGAGGTCATGCAGCTTTTCAGTATCGGCTTATGGAAATTGAATCCAGACGGCTCCCGCATACTCGATACCAATAATCAGCCCATTCCCACTTACACCCAGGACGATATTCGTGGCATGGCGAAAGTATTCACCGGTTGGAGTTATGCCAACTGTAATCCGGTGCAGGAATCCTGGTA
Source organism: Arenimonas sp. (assembly GCA_043721835.1). Lineage (GTDB taxonomy): Bacteria > Pseudomonadota > Gammaproteobacteria > Xanthomonadales > Xanthomonadaceae > Arenimonas. Next base: position 16,166 of record JAYSQD010000044.1, read on the forward strand.
TTGCATTGATAGCGCCCGCAATGGGTATTATCGGATTTTCGATAACACTGCCGCCCATAGCCCCGCGCCACTGCCGCTCGATAAAACACAGGTTTATCGCGACGTAACCAAGCAAATGACAGCAATGGCAGCGTACCACTCCACCAGTGAGAAAAAGATTGTGGGTGGTGTAATTTTGCCGGCAGGTAGAACCGCCGAGCAGGATTTAAAAGACGCTCTGGATACGTTGTTCAATCATCCCAATGTGGGCCCATTTATTGGACGTCAATTGATTCAACGCTTGGTAAAAAGCAACCCATCGCCGGCCTATATCGGAAGAATAGCTGCGGTATTTGCCAATAATGGTCAAGGTGTACGCGGCGATTTGAAAGCCGTCATCACGGCCATTTTGTTGGACCCTGAAGCGCGTGATATTGCACAAGCCACAACAGCCACAGCGGGTAAATTACGCGAGCCTGTTTTGCGGCTCTCACACTATTTGCGTGCGTTTACCGTGCCTGATGGTGCAACGCCGCGCTATGATATTAATCCATGGTGGATGGATGAAGTATTCGCACAACGACCCATGAGCTCACGTAGCGTATTCAATTTTTATTCTCCGAGTTACTCGCCACCAGGCGTTATGTCAGCCAATACGCCCGCTTTGGTAGGCCCAGAGTTCCAGATTTATCACGAGTCCACTTTGGTCGACAGTCATAATTTTATTGAATACTGGCTCACCAATGATCCATCGGCAGATACTACTAATCCGCCCTCCTTCAAACACGACTACAGCGCCTATATCGCACTGGCAAGCAATCCGACTGCCTTGGTGGACAAGTTAAGTTTAATCATGACGTCCAATACCTTATCGTCTCAAGCACGTACCACTATGATTACCGCGGTGACCAATGTTCCTGCTGGTACCAACCAGGCACGTGATAGATTCAGGATGGCAATAATGCTTTTTGAAATTTCCCCCGACTATTTGATTCAAAAATGAGGCCAATATGAAATCCGAATTTGAACAAATGGTGCTCGATGATGCTTCCTTAAAGACTCGTCGTCGTTTTCTACTGGGTGCTGCAGGCGGAGCAGGCGCGGCGATGGGCGGTTTTGGTTTTAGTTTAAGTGGCATTGCGGCGGCGGCCAACGTGAGTACTAAAGCATCGACGCCGATTCCCAACGATTACCGCGCCATGGTGTGCTTCTTTTTGTTTGGTGGTAATGATGCTGCCAACACCATCATTCCGTATGATCAAGCGACCTACAACCAATATATTGTTGCTCGTGAAGGTTCATTGTCGCGGCCTTTGGGAATCACGCGTTTGCGCCCCGATTTATTACCGATTACAGCCGCTTCGGTGAATGACGGTCGTCAGCTTGCTTTCCCGAAAGAAATGGCGTCACTGAAGCGGCTCTACGATAAAGGCAAAGCGGCCGTGATGACCAATGTCGGCGTGTTGTCCCAGCCGACCAATAAGACTCAATACAATACCGACGGTTTTGAATTACCGCCGCAGTTATTTTCGCACTCGGACCATCAGCGTTTCTGGCAGCTAGGCGTGCCTAACTACACCACGCGCACGGGTTGGGCGGGTCGGATGGGTGATTTGTTGGCCGGTGCCAATAATGGCAGTCATGTTTCAATGTGCATTTCAGTTGCCGGTAATAACACCTGGCAGGTGGGAAGTTCGGTTCTTCCTTATCCGATTAATTCGGAATATGGGGCGCCGAAGTTCTGGAGTAGCTGGAATACTAATCGCATGACCGCAATGAATGGTTTAAATGACCCGCTTGCACGAACTAATTTACTAGAAAAACAAGTCGCCACTGTCTATAAGCGTGCAGCGGATGCTCAAATAGAAATGGATGCAGCCTTGAATTATTCATTGACGCTAGAGAATTTTTTCCCGAAAAATCCGGTCGGCTTTAATCCTGCATTAAATGGCGAATACAACGATGTGATGCAGCAATTCCAAATGGTTGCCCGTTTGGTGGCCGCCCGTGAAGTGCTTGGACATAAACGACAAATATATTTTGTTAGCCTGGGTGGTTTTGATAATCACGACTCGCTGGCTGACCATGGCGATCGTCTAAAAATTGTTGCCGATGGTATGGCCGCTTTTTATCAAGCCACGGTTGCATTAGGTATTGATCAAAACGTGACTACGTTTACAGCATCTGATTTTGGCCGCCCACTCAAAAGCAATGGTACTGGTGCAGATCATGGTTGGGGTGCTCATCATTTTGTTGTCGGCGGCTCGGTACGCGGCGGCAATGTGTATGGCAAATTCCCGCAAATGATTATTAATGGCCCCGATGCATTGGACAACCAAGGTCATTTATTACCGAGTACATCGGTTGATGAATATGCGGCGACATTGGCTAAATGGTTTGGCGTCTCTGCAACCGATATTCCGATTGTAATTCCCAACATCGCCCGTTTTCCACAAGCCGATATGGGCTTTATGACGGGCATCAAACCTTACCCGCAGGTCGACACTATCTGCGTCAGTGCGAAGGGTTGTCGTCCAATCGGCAAGACGTGATTGATCGGGCAAGCGTATCGCGCATTATCATCCCGGTATGCCATGGCCTGAGGTATCCAACCAATAAGTAGGAGGTCCCTTGGAGGCGCCGGAGGGCTGCGATTTTTATCGAAAGATGAATACGCGTCAATTGTCATTGAAGTTACGTCGCCCGGTCGGAAAAATGCTCCTGCATTTCCGACACTCCCGCCGTCCATGGCGGTCGCAAGCGGCCTCCTACGAAAAAATATGAATTGGCGATAATCAATTATTTTATGCGGGCACTTTGTGGGGATACCTGCGGCCATAGGCATACCCTAGAGCTTGAATTTAACGTAAGTATATTCATAGCTGTGATTGACCTTTTGACCATCCGAAGAGGTGTAAGTGACAATCATCTTACCGACAAGTCCGTCCTTGTTGCCGGTAAAACTTGAACTCGCGGTTGGCGTGCCTTCCCAGGCGCCATCACCGCCTGCGTGGCTGCTTTCGGGTTCGACGAGAAAATATGCGCCGGTAAATTGCAGGGGATTGAGCCTGTTATCGTAGTTACCGTATGTGTAATCTTGGGCTTTTTCTTTCGTGTTGAGGTTCATGCCGCCCTTGCGCGTGAAATTCCCGTCGGCATCGACCTTGTAAACTGTTTCATCGACCAGTTTTCCACCGAAGCTCGATCGCGATTTGCTTTCGATTATTTTATTATTTTCGTACCGAAAGGTTCTTGTCAGTATGACTTTGTCCGGCTTGCCGGAATAGATATCATGTGTGATGTCCTTGCGGCTGGTTAGACGGCCCTGGCCATCATAGGCAAATTCGTACGTGTACATTTTGTTGCCTTTGATATACAGGCTGCTACGTTCGATGCGATTGTCGCTGTTGTAAACAAAATCTTTCTCGGTATTTTTCAGCGTCTTGCCGCCCAGGTTGCGGATTTCGATGACTCGGCCTGAGCCGTCGTATTTGTACTCGTAGTTATCAGCGGCATCGCCGGGTATGACCCAGGATTTTTTCACCAGACGCCATTGCTCGGTCGATGGCTGCGCGTTCACCGGAATGGCAACAAGCAAGTATAAAAATGCCGTGGTGAAGAAAAGTTTTTTCATGGTCATATCTCTAGAGGCGGGCGCGATCAGGGAAGGTATCGTTTTTTGAATGCCAAAGCGGACATCATTCCCAAAATATCAATATCGCGGCGGCAATAATCAATACAAAACCGGCAATATGATTCCATTTAATTTGTTCGCCTAAATAGCAAATCGAAAACCCGGCGAATATTGCCAGCGTAATAATTTCCTGCAGGCCTTTAAGCTGCGGCGCCGAATAGACGGCACTGCTCATCCGGTTGGCGGGCACTTACAGGCAATATTCGAAGAACGCGATGCCCAGCTCACGGCAATCACGACCCACAGCGGGCTGGCTTTGTATTTCAAATGCCCGTACCAGGCAAAAGTCATAAAAATATTCGACCCGATTAGTAGCAACACGGGCATCAGATAGGCATTCCATTGGATAGGCATCAGGTTTTCCTCGAGATCGGGCGGTAGGGTGGAACCGCCCGCTCTCGGCGATTCCACCAATGTCCGGGCGAAGCGTTGGGGAGTCCACCAAAGAACTGTGGGTTCCACCGCACATCAAAATGTTGTTCAGCTTCGTCTTCACGTTAACTGAACCTCGCTTCCCGTTTAATAGCGCCATGGAAAACCTTGGAGAAATTTATGCGCCGTGATGACCCGTCAGGATTAATTTTGTTGGTCGAAGACAATCGTAATTTGTCGGAAATGGTGGGCGAATATCTTGAGTCGAAAGGCTTTGGTGTCGATTATGCCAGTGATGGTTTAGACGGCTACCGCTTGGCGGTGGACAATAGCTACGACGTTATTGTGCTGGACTTGATGTTGCCGCGTCTGGACGGTACTGATTTGTGCCGACGCCTGCGTAATGAAGCAAAAAAATCGACACCGGTATTAATGTTGACTGCACGCGACACCCTTAATGACAAAGTCACTGGACTTGAAGCGGGCGCCGACGATTATCTGGTAAAGCCTTTTGCCATTCAGGAACTCGAAGCACGTGTGCGTGCTTTGATTCGCCGTGACCGTCGCCAAGTCAGTGCCGAAGTATTGAAGATTGCCGATTTGGTATTGGACACCGCCAGCCTGCGAGTAACGCGCGGTGGTCAGGAATTATTTTTATCACCGATCGGTTTGCGTTTGCTGACCATTTTGATGCGCGAATCGCCGCGCGTAGTCACACGGCGTGATATTGAACGCGAAATCTGGGGCGATGGCTTGCCTGATTCGGACACACTGCGTAGCCATCTCTATAATTTGCGTAAATGCGTGGACCGTCCGTTTGATAAACAGTTGCTGCATACTGTGCAAACAGCAGGTTATCGTATTGCCGATTTAGAGACTGCGCCGACCGCATAAGCCAATCAGAGAACGTAAGCCATCCATCATGACAAAGTTATCGTCGAACGCGGGCCTGCGTCGAAAAATCTGGACCGCGTTTATTCTGCAAGCCGTGGTGATTAGTTTTGCGGCTGTGCTGGGTGTTTATGGTGCATCGATAATCCTTAAACATGTTTTGATTCGGCAAGCGCTTGAAAAAGAAGCTGAGCATTACTGGGATATATTGCGGGCCAATAAAAATGCGACGGCACCCGATACCTACAATATGAAAGGGTATCTGTTGTTTGACGGCGATTCTGAAGCTGTATTGCCAGACACTATGCGTGGGCTCTCGCTTGGGTTTCATAGTTTGCCGCAAGCCAAGGGCGGTGCCTTGATTCTGGTAGAACAAAGCGGTGACCGACATCTGTTTTTGCAGTTCAAACAAGACCAAGTCGATGCCCTGGCATTCTGGTTTGGCATGGTGCCTTTGGCATTGGTATTGGCGGTGGTTTATTTAATTGCCTTCAGTACTTATCGAGCTTCCAAACGTGCGGTGTCGCCAGTGATATGGCTGGCAAATCAAGTCCGGCTTTGGGACCCTAAAAATCCCGATGCCAACTCGATCAAGCCGGAAAATTTACCGAGTGACGTTGAAGGCGAAACTTTTACACTGGCAGCTTCATTGCATGATTACGCTTCACGTATTAATAATTTCGTTGAACGCGAGCGCAACTTTACCAGAGATGCATCGCATGAATTACGTACGCCGCTTACCGTGATTCGAGTGGCGGGTGACATTATGTGCGGTGATGAAGGCATGTCGCCATCATCGAAAAAATCACTGGTTCGTATCAAGCAAGCGGGCCGTGATATGGAAGCCTTGATTGAAAGCTTTCTGATTCTTGCCCGCGAAGGTGACACCGGTTTGCCTGACGAAGAATTTTCAGTGGCGGAAGTAGTCGCTGATGAAATGGATAAGGCCCAAGTGTTATTGCGTGATAAACCGGTAGAACTGAAGGTTGAAATTATTCAGGACTTTGAGTTGTTTGCACCTTCGCGCGTGTTGAGCGTGATGTTCAGCAATCTTTTGCGCAATGCCTGTAATTACACCGAGCAGGGCAGTATTCGCGTGCTGATCGAGCTCGGTCGTATTAGCGTGGTTGATACCGGCGTCGGCATGGCAAAAGAAGATTTGGACAAAGTGTATGACACCTTTTTTCGCGGCAGTAACCACAACAAGGAAGGTCAGGGCGTTGGACTGTCGATTGTGCGACGCTTGTCCGACCGTTATCACTGGCCGGTGAAACTGGAAAGTCATTTAAACGAAGGCACCCGGGCCAGTATTGAATTCCCCAAAGCCATAGTGAATCATCCGCATACCAATAACAAATAGAAGCATGGCTTGGACTGAGCAGCCCAAGCCGCTATGCTGGCAGTCTTGCAGGAGTCCGCCATGCGTCGAACATTAATTCTTGGTTTATCGATCCTTGGCTTAGCCATGAGCTCAGTGTTATGTGCAAGCCCAATTTCAAATGAAAGCCCCAAAGAAAATATTATGCAAAAAAATAATGAGAATAAAAAATTCGCGCTGGTGATTCATGGTGGAGCCGGTGTTGTTAGCCGTGACTCTATTCCTGAAGCTGATGCAAAACTAATGCAAATTGATTTAAATAAAGCCTTGGACGCTGGATACGCAGTCTTGAGCACGGGTGGTAATTCAATCGATGCAGTCACCGCTGTAATTACAATATTGGAAGACTCGCCTTGGTTCAATGCAGGAAAAGGGGCTGTATTTAATTCCGATGGTGGCCATGAGTTGGACGCATCGGTGATGGAAGGCCATACCCGACGCGCTGGTGCTGTTGCCGGTGTGACGACAATTAAAAACCCGATCTTGCTCGCGCGTAGTGTCATGGAAAAATCGCCGCACGTAATGTTGGCGGGCGAGGGCGCTGAAAAGTTTGCCGATACCCAAAAAGATATCGAGCGCGTTGATCCAAAATATTTCGATACCGATAAGCGCTGGCAACAATTGCAAGATGCAAAAGCCAAAGAGGCAGCCCACGCCATGAATACTGTGCAAGGCACGTATTTTGGTACCGTCGGTGCGGTCGCTTTAGATCAGCAGGGCCATATTTCAGCAGGGACCTCAACCGGTGGCATGAGCAATAAAAAATGGAGCCGTGTCGGTGATTCCCCGATTATTGGTGCAGGCACGTTCGCCACGCAGTATTGCGGCGTGTCCAGCACTGGCTGGGGTGAATTTTATATACGTGCCGTAGCCGCCCATGACATCTGCGCACGCGTTGAATATCGTGGTGATTCAATTGCATTGGCTGCCGACGATGTTATCAACAAAATTATTCCCACCATGGGTGGCGACGGCGGTGCTATTGCGCTGGATAAAGACGGCAATATTGCCATGCCTTTCAACACCGGTGGCATGTCGCGCGGCTGGATAAATCCTGATGGCACGCGTGGTACCGCGATTTTCAAAGACGATTAAACTTGTGGGAGCTGGTTTACCAGCGATTGGATATCCCGGCACTAGTAAACTCATGAACTTTTGGGAGTTGGTTTACTAGCGATTGAATATCCCAGCACTAGTAAACTCAAGGCATTCGCGCCTGACGGGCGCTCCCACGGGAGAAGTACGAAGTTGCGAGATACCGAAAAAAGCATTCGGGGTAACGGATATTTTTTGAAAATAATCATCGTGGGAGCGTCCGTCAGGCGCGAAAAATTACGCATGATCTGTCACGCCTGAGCATGGCGCCATATTTTACGACAGCATCCGTTAGGTGCGGCTAGTGACTTGCTTATGACACTAGGTGAGAGCTGCCTGCTGGTAAGCCAGCTCCCACAAAATATCAATATCAAAATCCGCGATCACCGGAAATTATTCCGCCTAGACCGCCAAGGATGGAGCCTTCATCGCGACTTCCGCCTTGTCGAGGCATCGCGCTAAACATACGACCAGCCAGACGAGAAAACGGCAGTGATTGAATCCAGATTTTTCCGGGTCCGGTTAATGTTGCCAGAAAGACACCTTCACCACCGAACAAGGCCGACTTAACACTGCCAACAGATTTAATATCGAAATTCACCGTGCTAGTCATCGCGACGACGCAACCGGTATCGACATCAAGACGCTCACCGGCTTTTAATTCACGCTCCACAATAGTGCCGCCCGCATGAATAAATACCATGCCGTCACCTTCCAGTTTTTGCATGATAAAACCTTCGCCACCAAACAATGCCGTCATCACTTTTTTCTGGAAGAAAATGCCGATCGAAACACCGCGTGCGGCGCAGAGAAAAGAATCTTTCTGGCAGATAATTTTTCCACCATAGTTACTCAAAGTCATTGGCACGATAGTGCCTGGATAAGGAGCGGCAAAAGCCACTTTCGCCTTACCTTGGCCGGTATGCGAAAACATCGTGGTAAACAAACTCTCGCCGGTGATCAGGCGTTTACCGGCGCCGACCAATTTATCCATGAAACCACCGCTACTTGAAGAGGCCGAGCCATCACCAAAAACGGTTTCCATCGAAATGGCCGAGTCCTTGTACATCAACGAGCCCGCTTCGGCGACAGTGCTTTCGCCCGGGTCGAGCTCAATTTCAACGAACTGCATGTCTTCGCCATAGATTTTGTAGTCGATGACGTCGCTGCGCTGCTGATTTGAGCTCGGTGGTGCGGGGATGGCCATGCTTCCGGCAGCAGTCTCGGCACGCAATTCCATGCAACTCGAAATCGCCTGCCATTCGGCAAAACCTTGCCGCCAACAATGACCGTTCGGGTTCTTCGCCGCTTGTGCCACTGCGGCGGCTTGATCGAGTGGTCCTATTTGCTGGCCGTTATAACTAAAATGCCATTGATGCATGGTTGTACTCCTATTGAATGATTGGTTTACGCGTGGCCCGGGTCACGCTCTACCGACCGGGGACAATTCCAAAGAATAAAAAATCACAATCCCAGTTGCTGATGAATTTCCTGTCGCGCCTTTGCATCGAGTTTTAATCCATTCGCTAATTGCTCAAGAAAATCACGCTCTTCTGCGGTATCTGCCGTGATGGCAATCAAGGCGGCTGCATAAGTTTCATCGCGAAGACTTTCGGGCGTGCGGACGACCAACTGTTTTAAATTCATCGGTGCGCTGATTTCCACTTCCAATGCACGCAAGCTTTCGGCATCCAGTCCTGCCTCACGCGCACGCATAAGAATGCTTTCGCGTTCTTGCGCATCGACCAAGCCATCAGCGTCGGCAGCAGTGATCATGGCACGGATCAAATGCAGGGCGTTTTGATTATTCACGCTAGCTGCACTTGTCGGCGGAGGCGGTGGCGAGCTTTGTAAATTGCTCGGCGGTGGCGGAGGTGATGAACCGCCGGCCGATGGACTGGAAGCAGAGCTCGCCGGTTGTTTGTAGTGCTCGTAGGCCGCATACGCCAGGCCAAGCAAGCCCACGCCAATTTTTGCCTTGGTGCCGGTGGACATGCCGCCCATCAGACCGGACACGCCAGATGGGCTGCGCTTATGTTTGCGCCTTTTACCGCCCAGAGCCCCGGAAAATGCATCTCCCATCATTTGTCCCAGCAATTTTTCCGCATCAAACATTGTTTATCTCCAGAAAAGTGAGCCCACTTTCACACAATGGGACCTAAATGGCCCCTGCTCAAGGTCATGTTTGGCAGCCGATTGTGGCAAAATACGCGGCTTGTTCGCCTTCACTGGGATAACAGATGGCCGATAGTACCGAAAGCCAAAATGCGCCACGGAATGTTTTTCAAATCATCAAAGCGTTTAAATGGTCGATGAAAGGCCTGAAAGCGGCTTGGGATTATGAATCCTCGTTTCGTCTGGAGGTTTATCTTTTCGTGGTGCTCGCCCCATTTGGATTTGTGTTGGGCGAGACCGGTATTGAAAAAGCATTATTAGTCTCCAGTTTAATACTAGTACTTATTGTTGAAGTGATTAACTCGGCGATAGAGGCAGTAGTTGATCGTTTTGGCGGCGAACATCACGAACTTTCGGGTCGTGCTAAAGACTTGGGCTCGGCCTCGGTTTTTTTGGCCGATATTATTGTCTTGCTTTGCTGGGCCTGCATTCTTGGTCCGCGTTTTATGCTGTGGGTAAAAAGCTGAGATGGATTTTTTATTTAGTTCGGAAATGTGGGTGGCCTTGTTTACTTTGGCTGTGCTGGAAATTGTGCTTGGCGTTGATAACCTGGTTTTTATTTCTATTGCTGTCAGCAAGCTGCCACCAGAACAACGGCCTAGAGCAAGAAAAGTTGGTTTGGCGCTCGCCTGTTTGACAAGAATTGGCCTGCTGCTATCACTGGCATTTCTTGCCAATATGAAAAACGATCTTTTCAGTTTATTTGGCCAGAATTTTTCAGTCCGTGACATTGTACTCATCGCCGGCGGCTTGTTTTTGCTCGTCAAAGGCACCATGGAAATTCATGATTCGGTCGAAGGCCGCGGCGAAGACGAAGATATTGATACCAAACCTTCAGCGGTATTTGGCTACGTCATTGCGCAGATAGCAATAATCGATATTGTGTTCTCGCTCGACTCGGTAATTACTGCGGTCGGCATGGTGAATAACCGCTGGATTATGGTGGCGGCCATCATGATTGCCGTGGCTGTCATGATTTTTGCCGCCAACCCGATTGGTGATTTTATTGACCGCCACCCAACAGTCAAAATGCTGGCGCTCGCTTTTATTATTCTGGTTGGTGTGGCTTTGATAGCCGAAGGCTTTGAAATTCACATCGACAGAAAGTTGCTTTACTTCGCCATGGCATTTTCGGGCGGTGTTGAAGCCTTGAACATCTGGTCTCGAAAGAAATCGCGCAGGAATATGTGATTGTGTAAGGTTGCGCGCATATTAAATATTGCGGGAACCCAAGCATTTAATTCGCCAATGCAATCTCGTGTAGCAGGCCGCTTGCGAGCGACCTGTCGGAGTAGGGTCCGAGAACCTATCTCGATAAAAATCAGTACGCCTCCTGCGATATGTATGTAAGGTGTCTGCACAGCATAAATCTGTGATGTGGTGAGTTCCAAGCTCTGAATATCATGCTAGATTGTGCTGCATGAACAGGGCCCGTTATGACAACTGACACCTCAGCCCATCCCAACGGCGACGCTTTTCTCTCCGGCGAAACCTGGTTGCGTTTGCGTGACGCGCTGTTGGATATTTCGCGACATCAATTCGTGAGTGACGAAGCAAGTTTGGAACGGATTTTAGCGTCTAGTTCGCAGGCGCTTTCTTGCCCGCGCATTGGGCTTTGGTTGTTCGATGCCGATGGCGCCGAATTACGTTGTGCTGCATTATTCCAAGACGGAAAAATGCAATTGAACTTGCCATTCGTCTTGCAGCGCGAAAAAACACCGCGCTATTTTGAAGCCTTGAATAATTTGCTAACACTCGCTGCACACGATGCGGCCAATGATCCACGAACCTCCGAATTTAAAGATAATTATTTGGCCGAAAATAATATCGGCGCCATGCTCGATGTACCCGTCAGCATATTTGGAAAAATGGTCGGTGTGTTATGCCACGAACATATTGGTTCGGTCCGGCATTGGACCGACGAGGAGCGGGTATTTTGTTGCGCCATTGCAGCACTTGCTTCGCAGTCATTGGAACATCATCGTTTGCATCAAATGGAACACGAGCGTAATCGTGCTTTATTTTTTGACCATCTTACCGGTGCGGCCAATCGCGGCTTACTGCTTGATCGTCTGAACCAATTAATGCGGGCCGGCGAAAGTGCCGCTTTATTAGTGATTGACATCGACCGTTTTGCCAATGTGTTGCAGGCTATTGGCGAAGAAGATGCCGATGCCGTACTGGTCACTATTGTTGATCGCTTGGCATCGCTGACGGGCATGGACCGTATTGGTCGTTTGGGCAATGACGAGTTCGCCGTGGTCGTGGTGTCGAACACACCAATGCTAGAAGCGATGAAACTTACTTCAAAAATTCAAAGCGCGATTGCACAACCCATTTTTCTCGGGCAGCGCGAGATTGTCTTAACCGCCAGTGTGGGCATTGTTGCCGACACCCGGCCTTATAACGATGCTTCCGAATGTTTACGCGATGCCACCATCGCACTCAGTGCGGCGATTCAAACCGGGCGCGGCGGACAGGAATCATTTACCCCTGGAATGGACGAAGCCGCGAAACAACACATGGCGATCGAACAGGATATTCGACGGGGTATGCAAGAAAACGAATTTTTATTTTTTTACCAGCCAATACTCGATGCCCATAGCCAAGCCTTGCTCGGGGCTGAGGCATTATTGCGCTGGCAACATCCAGAAAAAGGCTTGCTTGCACCGGCAGCCTTTATCGATGTTGCCGAAGAATCCGGCGCGCTATTGGCGATTCAACCAAAGCTGATTCGGCAGGCATTCGAGTCTTTGGCTGCTTGGCGACAATTGCCCGGCCATGAAAAATTTCGACTCAGTTTTAATTTTTCACCCGAGCAATTGACCTATCCCGGTTTTGCCTACGACTTGCAGATTATGCTCGATGAAGCAGGCCTCACATTCGATGCATTGCAGGGCGAAATTACCGAAAATACTTTATTGCACGATAAAGATAATTTATTGCCGATATTGATGAAGTTTTCCGAAAGTGGTCTGGCTTTGGCTCTGGACGATTTTGGTACCGGTTATGCTTCGGTCACCCATCTGGCGCAGTTGCCGCTGCAAATGGTCAAGCTTGATCGTAGCTATGTTTCAAGTGCCTGTGATGATATTCGTATGGCCAATATCGTGCAGCATTTAATTGCACTGGCGCAGTCGCTGAATTTGCGCGTGATCGCCGAAGGGGTAGAAACCCAGGCGCAATTTGATTTGTTGCGGCAGGCTGGCTGTGACGAGGTACAGGGCTATTTTTTCAGCCGACCTATTGCCTTGGCGGACTTCGAAGCCAAGTATCTATCGGCCACAACCCTTAGCCAGGTTTAAGGCTTGGGCTAGGCGGCTAAATCGGGCAGAATACGCACTCATAACGTAGGTGCCGCCTGATGTATTTGCATAGTCTTGATCCAATCGCGTTGCACTTGCCATTTTGGCCGCATGGCATTCATTGGTACGGCATTATGTATTTGGCCGGTTTTGCCGTTGCTTATTTTCTTGGCATGCGACGTGTGCGTGCTGGGCGATTGCCCGGCGTTAATGAAGAGGGTTTAAGCGACTTGCTCTTTTATGCGATGGTCGGTGTGGTACTGGGTGGCCGGATCGGTTACATCCTGTTTTATAATTTTTCACAATTCTTGGCCGACCCGACTATGCTGTTTCGCATTAACGAAGGTGGCATGAGTTTTCATGGTGGTTTGATTGGTGTGATGGTGGCTGTGGCCTGGTGGTCACGTAAACACAAGCTGCACGTATTCGATACCATCGATTTTGTTGCGCCCTTGGTGCCGCCCGGACTTGGATTGGGTCGCCTTGGGAACTTCATTAATGGTGAGTTATGGGGCAAATTTACCGGTGGCGATTGGGGGGTGATTTTTCCGCAAAGCCTGTCGAGTGCGTATAACAATTTGACACCGCCACAACTGCAAAGCTTATATGCCAGCGGAGAATTAAATCAATTTGCCCGACATCCAACCCAGCTCTACCAGATGGTGTTGGAAGGCGTATTGATGTTGGGCTTTTTATTATGGTTTACCCGTAAACCGCGAACGCGCTATGCCGCGTCAGGTTGGTTTGCCTTGTTGTACGGCATTTTCCGTTTTATCGTGGAATTTGTCCGTGAGCCCGATGCGCAACTCGGTTATTACGCCGGTGATTGGCTGACGATGGGGCAAATTTTAAGCATCCCATTAATTGCACTGGGTTTGATCTTCCTGTTTATGTCCAGAACATCGCCGGTCTTGCAGCCGATGCCACTGTCGGCCAAGGCCAAGGACATTGAGGCAAAAAAATAATGCAGGTTTATCTTGATGTGCTCAGGCATGTAATGAAAAACGGTACGGAAAAATCCGACCGCACTGGTACTGGAACCCGTTCGGTATTTGGCGCCCAAATGCGCTTTGATTTGAATGCCGGTTTTCCGCTAGTGACTACAAAAAAATTGCACCTGCGCTCGATCATTCATGAGTTGCTATGGTTTTTGAAGGGCGAAACCAATATCGCCTATCTAAAAGAAAACAAAGTCAGCATCTGGGACGAGTGGGCCGACGCCAAGGGTGAGTTGGGTCCGGTGTATGGCAAGCAATGGCGTTCCTGGCAATGCCCGGACGGCAGCACTATCGACCAGATTCAGTGGTTGGTTGATGAAATAAAACGTAACCCCGATTCACGTCGTTTGATCGTCAACGCCTGGAACGTGGCGGACTTGTCAAAAATGGCCTTGATGCCCTGCCATGCCATTTTCCAGTTTTATGTCGCCAAAGGAAAACTCAGTTGCCAGTTGTATCAACGCTCGGCAGATTTATTTCTGGGTGTGCCGTTTAATATCGCCAGCTATGCCTTGCTGACGCATATGATCGCGCAAGTCTGTGGTCTAGGCGTCGGTGATTTTGTCCATACCCTAGGCGATGCCCATATTTATTCCAATCATTTTGATCAGGTCAATCAACAACTTTTGCGTACGCCGCGAGCATTGCCAAGCCTGCATTTGAATCCCGAAGTAAAAGATTTATTCGCATTTACTTTTGATGATATTCGTATTGATCACTACGACCCCTTGCCTACTATTAAAGCGCCGGTAGCGGTTTAATTTTATGCGGAAAATTTCATTGGTGGCAGCGCTGGATAATGAATTTGCAATCGGCAAAGGCAACGCCTTGCCTTGGCATTTATCTGCAGATTTACAACGCTTTAAAGCCCTGACCTTGAATAAAACCATCGTCATGGGCCGCAAAACCGCCGAGTCACTTGGACGAGCCTTACCAAAACGACGAAATATTGTATTAACGCGATCGGGCCAGGTTCCTTTTGAAGGGATGCAAGCCGCCAGTTCGCTTGAAGATGTTATTTCACTGTGCAAAAATGAAGACGAGATTTGCATTATCGGTGGCGGCGAAATTTATCGCCTGGCATTGCCGATTGCGACCCATCTTTATTTAACCCATGTGGATACCGTGGTTGAAAATGCGGATGCCTTTTTTCCGTCATTTGATTTGAAAAAATGGCAGGTTACGCCGATTGAAAGACACACCGCCGACGAAAAAAATGCCTTCGCATTCGAGTTTGTCGATTACAAAATAAAATAAATTATGGGTAGGGGCGCTGCTTGCTACGCCCACACTCTGCGACAATGCTGATACAGGGCGCAGCAAGCAGC
>JAYSQD010000045.1:0-44511 GCA_043721835.1 Arenimonas sp.
CCTGCCTGAGATCCTTCATCACCCAG
The DNA here is from genome assembly GCA_043721835.1 of Arenimonas sp. Classification (GTDB taxonomy): domain Bacteria; phylum Pseudomonadota; class Gammaproteobacteria; order Xanthomonadales; family Xanthomonadaceae; genus Arenimonas. The sequence continues at coordinate 27 of JAYSQD010000045.1, forward strand.
CTAAATGCCATGCTGCGCGATGGCACCGAATGGCAGGCGGCAACTATCTGATGCAGACAGTTGCTCCTACGAAAGAAAATACGCACCTAACTGCAAACATAAAAACGCATACAGACCCGCAATGGCATCATCGAGCATGGCACCAAAACCACCATGCAGTTTTTGATCGGCCCAGCTAACTGGCCAAGGTTTCAAAATATCGAAAAAACGGAACAACACAAAAGCAGCCAGCATCCATAGCCAACCTGCTGGCGCCAAAAAAAGTGTGATCCACATGCCGACATACTCATCCCAAACGACCAATGAAGGATCTTCGATTTTGGTTTGATTGATCGCCCAGCTGGACGCCCAGACACCGATCATAAAACTGATCAGCAGAACGCCGAGATAAAACCCTGTCGGCAAATCGCGCATCAAAAAATACCAGGGCGCCAATGCAAATAAACTACCAACAGTGCCAGGAGCTTTCGGTGAAAAACCGGCGCCGAAACCGGCAGCAATCCAACCGAAGGGGTGCTTCATTAAACGGCGGCGGGTACCTAAGGGTAAGACACTCATTCAAATACTCTTTCGTTGATGGCGAGCGTGGGAGCGCCCCTCAGGCGCGAAAAATCTGTCGCAAACTCATTCGCGCCTGACGGGGCTCCCACGGCTTAATTTATTTTGCAGCGATCACTATATTGAAAACGGTGGGCAATGCCCACCCTACGCCTAATTTATTGTCGCGGAAAAATGCTCAAAACCTTTTTTCTCAAGCTCGAACAATTCTCCGTTCTCGTCGAAACATTTTAACTCTGTGCCAGACGCAATATGACCGATCACGGTGCCGACCACATCGCATTCGGCAAGCACCTGTTCAATCGCCATACTTTGGTGCGAGGGTGCGGTAAAACATAATTCATAATCGTCGCCGCCAGCCAATTGCAATCGATAGCGCGCTTGGTCATCGGGAAAATGGTCGAGCAAGGGTTTGGACATCGGCACGCGACAGACTTCGATTTCAGCGCCTACTTTGCTTGCGCGCAGAATATGTGAAAGATCGGCTACCAGTCCGTCGCTAATATCAATGGCGGCATGGGCAATGCCGCGCAAGGCGATGCCGACATTTACCCGTGGTGTTGGCCGGTCCAGTCGATGCCGTAATTTTGCCGATTGCAGGCCTTGTGCCTTCCATTGGGCAAGGCCGCCTGCGGCATCGCCAATCGAACCCGTGACCCAGATTTCATCGCCCGGTTTTGCAGCATCACGACGCAGCGCCTGGCCCTTCGGAATAAACCCATGCACGGTAATCGTGATTGAAAGCGGCCCCTGCGTGGTGTCGCCACCAATCAATTGAACGCCATGTTCATCGGCTAATTCAAAAAAGCCATCAAGAAATTTTTCCAGCCAATCCGTATCATTAGTTGGCAAGCTAATCGCAAGACTCGCCCATGCCGGTGTCGCACCCATTGCAGCCAGATCACTTAAATTCACGGCCAATGCCTTGTATGCAATATCTTCCGCTGCTGTTTCTTCCGGAAAATGCACGCCGCTATTCAACGTGTCGGTGCTGACGACCAGATGGTGATCATTGGGTACGCTCAACAAGGCCGCATCATCACCAATACCAAGAACGACATCGCTACGTGATTTAACGCGTTGTTTGATGAGATCGATCAGGGCGAATTCGCTTGGCATTCAATAATTTTCATCGGTGCGCGACACGCGCACCCTATCGTTTATTTTGCATTTCCGTTGCACGCCAATCGGCGGCCGCCTTATCGAGCACGCCGTTGACATAGGTGTGGCCCTGATCGGCACCAAATCGTTTTGAAGTTTCAATGGCTTCATTAATCACCACGCGATACGGCACATCGGGGCGATAGCGTAATTCATAAGCGGCAATCAATAATACTGCGCGTTCAATCGGATCGACTTGCTCGAGGGTGCGATCAAGATACTTGACCAATTCAATATCCAATTCATCATGATGTTCGGCAACTCCGCGTACCAGATCTTCAAAGTATTGAAGATCGGCAATTTCCATGTCCTGCTCGTTCTCGAATTGCTCAATGACTTTGTTAATCGGCGAGTTCGACATTTGCCAGGCATAGACTGCCTGCAAGGCGCGACGACGCGATCGCGAACGTGCGGCGGGATCAATACCATCAGTGCGAGCGTGTTTCATTATGCGTTCTCAATAATCTTATTGAACAAGTTTGCCATCTCCAGCGCCGCAAGTGCGACTTCTTCGCCTTTATTTCCGGACGAGCCACCGGCGCGTGCTTGCGCGTGGGCGTAATCTTCGACCGCCAATACGCCATTGCATACCGGAATATTGAATTTCAATGCCACGTCCATTAATCCGCGTGCACATTCGTCGGCCACATGTTCGTAATGGCGGGTGTCGCCGCGTACCACGCAACCGAGCGCAATAATGGCGTGATATTTTTTTGTCATTGCCAGAGCATTCGCCGCGATCGGAAGTTCCCAGGCACCGGGTACTCGCACTACATCGACCTGCTCGTCGCTTACGCCATGCTGCTTCAAACAGGCGCGTGCACCGACCATCAGGGTATCGGTGATACTCGGGTTCCAGCGACTCGCGAGCACGGCAATTTTGTGCTGTGTATTAATGCGTAGATCGGCTTCAATCAGGGACATGGTGTTCTAATCACAAAGGCAGGCGCCTAGTTTAACCGCGCGGGCTGACATACTCGATAACTTCAAGCCCATAGCCCGCCAGAGCCACTTGCCGCCTAGGTGTGCCGAGCACGCGCAGCTTGGAAAGCCCTAGGTCGGCAAGAATTTGCGCGCCTGCGCCGTTCTGTCGCCATTGTTTAATCTTGGTCGCCGCATGGCCGTCTTGTTCGGTAATTTGCGCCAATAATTGCTCGGAAGAAATCGCCTCGGACAATACCACCAGCACGCCAGCGTTTTCTTTAGCAATCGTAGCCATTGCCTGATGCGCACTAATAGACAAATCATCCCGCTGCCAATGCAATACATCGCTCAGCGGATTTTTGACATGCACACGCACCAGGGTTGGTACATCGGCATTCACCTCACCGCGCACCAAAGCGAAATGGATATCACGACTTATTTTGTCGCGATAGGTAACAAGATTAAATTCGCCATGCTCGGTATTAATCCGGCGGGCATCGACACGCTCGACGGTATGTTCGGTGTTCAGACGGTAACGAATAAGTTCTTCGATACTGCAAATTAACAGGCCGTGTTCTTTCGCAAAAATTTCCAGCTCCGGGCGGCGCGCCATACTGCCATCGCTATTTAAAATTTCGACTAGCACGCCCGCAGGTTCCAGCCCTGCCAACAAAGATAAATCCGCCGCCGCTTCGGTATGACCACTGCGTGTGAGCACGCCACCGGCTTGCGCCATCAATGGAAAAATATGGCCGGGCTGCGTGATGTTGTGTGGCTTGGCGTCGGGCTTCACGGCGGTACGAATAGTGTGCGCACGGTCGTAGGCAGAGATACCGGTGGTCACACCTACGGAAGCTTCAATACTGACAGTGAAATTCGTTTGATAGGGCGAGCGGTTATCGCTCACCATCAAGGGCAATTGCAATTGCTCGCAGCGTTGCTTGGTCAGTGATAAACATACAAGCCCGCGGGCATGTGTCACCATGAAATTGATATCCGAAGGCCGTACAAGTTCGGCCGCCATGATCAGGTCGCCTTCGTTTTCTCGATCTTCGTCATCGACCACGACCACCATTTTTCCTTGGCGAATGGCTTCGAGTACTTCGGGGATGGTTGCGAAACTCATGTTTTGTCTTCCACATTAAATTGCATTAAACGCTCGACATAACGCGCCATCAAATCGACTTCGATATTCACCGAGCTGTCTTTTGCCAGCATCGAAAAATTGGTGTGCTCAATAGTGTGCGGCACAAGATTCACCTCGAAGCCTTCAAAGTCGGCCTGGTTCACTGTCAGGCTGACACCATTAACCGCGACCGATCCTTTCTCGGCAATATAGCGGAGCAAGGATTTGTCGGCCGTAAAACGCCAGCGCTGCGAACGCGCGTCTTCAACAATACTGTGTACCGATGCAAGGCCATCAACATGGCCCGACACCCAGTGACCACCAATGCGTGAACTAGCCTGGAGTGCGCGCTCAAGATTTACCTTGTCGCCAAGGCCTAAACTTCCCAGGCTTGTTCGCGACAAGGTTTCATTGGAAACATCGGCTGCAAAATAATTTTCATCAAATGCAACGACGGTCAGGCATACACCGGAAACGGCAATACTTTCGCCAAGCTCGACGTCATGCATTGGCAAGCCGTTGACTTCAATAGACACGCGAATATCACCACCGATTTTTTGCAGTGATTGAATATGGCCGACAGTCTGGATAATGCCTGTAAACATTTATTTTTGAGTCTCTTATTAAAGTAAAACGAAGCCGTAGGAGCGCTCACGAGCGCGATGGATTTATCAGAGTAAAGCGGTGTTAAAAAGCGGTGCTCATTAAACTTAGTGCATCGATGATCGCACTCGTAAGTGCTCCCACGGTGGATATCATTGCGTTTTGATCGGCCTCAATAACAATCGCATATCGCCACCAATGCTTATACTTTCCATTATCGAAAAATTATAACGCTGGCTCATTTGCTGGATGTTGATGCCTGCAAACAAGGGCTTGGCGGTATCACCCAAAATAACCGGCGCGATGTAAAGCAGAATTTCATCGACCAGACCTTGTTTCAAGAACGCACCGCTCAGGCCAGGGCCGGCTTCAATCTGCACTTCATTAATACCGCGCTGCCCTAATTGTGTAAGAACCGCTGGCAAATCTACGTGACCATAGCTACTAGGCACGGCAATCGCATCACGATGCGCGCCGTAATCGGGCACCACATCCATCGCATGTACGGTAATGCTTTCGGCGCTGTCATCAAAAACCCGATAGTTGTCGCCCAAGTAGCCTTGGCTATCGAGCACCACTCGTAAAGGTGGCTTAAAACTCTCGGGCTCGCGCATGCGAACGGTTAATTGCGGATCATCCTGCTTTACCGTGACATCGCTGGTCAGGATGGCGCCACTGCGCGCTCGCCATTCGGCGACATCGAAACGGGAATCTTCCGAACTAATCCATTTGGAATCGCCACCGGCCAATGCAGTACGGCCGTCCAGACTCATGGCCATTTTGATTCGTGTCCACGGGCGGCCACGTTGCACGCGTGATAAAAAGCCACGGTTCAGTTCACGGGCTTCTTTTTCAAGCAAACCTACTTCCACTTGTATGCCGACTGCTTGCAGTTTTTCAAAACCACGACCAGACACGGCATGAAAAGGATCGGCAATGGCGGCGACAACGCGGGTGATTCCCGCTGTTACCAAAGCATCGGCGCAAGGTGGGGTTTTGCCAAAATGCGAACAGGGTTCGAGTGTGACGTAAGCGGTTGCGCCTTGCGATAATTCACCGGCCTCGCGCAAGGCAAACACTTCGGCATGCGGCTCACCGGCACGCCGATGAAAACCTTCGCCGACAATTTTATCACCACGCGCAATGACGCAACCGACCATCGGATTGGGCTTGGTGGTGTAGGCGCCACATTCTGCGAGCAATAAAGCACGCGCCATCATTTGGCTATCGCGCTCTGAAAAAGTCATTGTGCTATCCCGGGAATTTGATAACTCATTACATCCACTTGCTGGTCGTTTACATTAGCCTGTTGAAGCGGCGTCCAACCGAGTGTTTGATAAAACGCTTTGTGCTCCGGCGTAAACAGGAATATTTCTTTCAATGAAATATTTTTTGCATGCTGCATCAGCGCATTGACTAGCTGTGCGCCAAAACCCCGGCCGCGCTGGTCAGGCTTTACAAAGAGACTCGCCAGCCAGGCGTTGCCGATAGCCGATAGCTCGACGGCATCGTCTTCAAGCAAACTTACCGAGCCCAGTAATACTTCGCTTTCAATCAACACGAGGGTCGTCGGCAAAGTTTTGCATTGCGTATGAGCCTGTAATTCTGCCCGAGCAATTTCATGCGTCCAGTCGGCATAAAATTCATGCCACTGCGCATGATGCCAACCGGCAAGTTGATCGACATAGGATGGCGCATCGGCGAGAAACTTGATCTCAACCACTTAAGGTTTACCTTTTGCCTTACTCACATTGGCTTCGAGCAAACTAAGCTGGGCTTTATCAAGACCGGTAAAATCACGTTCGAGTTTTTCAATTTCTTCGCGGAATTCCTGCACGTCTTCAAAGCTTCGGTACACAGAAGCAAAACGCACATAAGCGACATGATCGAGCGATTTCAATTCGTTCATCACGAACTCGCCGACCCGCATTGACGGCAACTCACGCTCACCCGACAAACGCAAGGCATGCATGACATTACGAACCGCCTGATCGACTTGTTCTGCCGATACCGGACGTTTTTGCAGTGGGCGATCAAAACTAGTGCGTAGTTTTTTCTCGTCGAAGGCTTCGCGACGACCATCACTTTTAATGATGCTCGGCAATTTTAATTCTGCGGTCTCAAAAGTATTGAAACGCTCGGTACAAGACGGACACTCGCGACGACGCCGGATGGTGGTTCCATCTTCGGAAACACGTGAATCGATTACGCGGGTGTCGTCGTGTTGGCAGAAGGGGCAATGCATTTATTTTCTAACCCGAAATAATCAGTTTAAATATCGTAACCAAAAGGCACCCACACCACTGTTTTTTGAGATTTGCCGCCACACACTCTCGGCTTAAACTTCACTGCACGTACCGATTCTTTTGCCGCTAGCGCAAAAGCCTTGTCTGTAGCGCACATTGGGTGAATGGATTCAATTGAACCATCACTATCAATACGGATTAGTAAATGTGCTGCTCCTGATATCTTTTGTGCCGCAAGAGAGGCAGGGTAATTCGTTCTTGATGGGACGTATAGTTTCTGCGCTTCTTCACAGTCATCATAATTTTCCGGCCCGGCCCAATCGGTATTTAATTCGTCAATTTGTAACTTGCTTAAAAATTGGATTGAACCAGCACTGCATAAACCAGTTTTCGTATCGTAATGAGCCCTCATCATCGTTTCACCAGGGTCATTGTTTACGTTGGTAAATTTCGCTTTCCCGCCCATACATGATGATAAGACAAGCAATAAAAAAATGCATAATGCTATTTTTGCATCCATAACCTTACTTCTCATATACCGGAAATTGCTTGCACTGCAACGTCACATTCTCACGCACACCGGCAATTACGTTTTCATCTTTCGGATTATCCAGCACGTCACAAATCCAGCTCGCCAGCGCAACACATTCTGGTTCTTTGTAACCGCGTGTGGTTACGGCAGGCGTTCCAATACGCAAACCGGAAGTAACAAACGGTGAGCGCGGATCGTTCGGCACTGCATTTTTATTCACGGTGATATGGGCAGCGCCCAGTGCGGCTTCAGCGTCTTTACCCGTAGTTTCGCGACCAATTAAATCAATGAGCATCAAATGATTTTCGGTGCCGCCGGAAACTATTTTATAGCCGCGCGAGATTATGGTTTTGGCCATGGCTTGTGCGTTTTTTACGACTTGTTTTTGATAATCGGTGAATTCCGGTTCCAATGCTTCCTTGAAGGCGACGGCTTTGGCGGCGATCACATGCATCAAGGGGCCGCCTTGGGTACCGGGGAAAACCAATGACTGGAATTTCTTTTCGAGCGCTTCATTAGCTTTCGCCAGAATGATGCCGCCGCGCGGGCCGCGCAAAGTTTTATGCGTGGTCGATGTCACCACATCGGCATGGGCAATCGGGTTTGGATAAATACCCGCAGCAACCAGACCGGCAACATGCGCCATATCAACAAAGAAATAAGCACCGACCGATTTCGCAATCGCGGCCATGCGTTCCCAATCAATGATTTGCGAATAAGCCGAGAAACCGCCAACCAGCATTTTTGGTTTGTGTTCGTTTGCCAATGCCTGAATTTCGTCGTAATCAATTAAACCGGTGTCGGGATTAATACCGTACTGCACCGCGTTATAAATCTTGCCGCTGAAATTCACTTTCGCGCCGTGCGTTAAATGGCCACCGTGAGCGAGGCTCATGCCGAGCACGGTATCGCCCGGATTCAACAAGGCCATATACACTGCGATATTCGCTGATGAACCAGAATGCGGCTGCACATTGGCGTAATCGGCGCCGAATAATTTCTTCACGCGCTCGATCGCCAAGGTTTCGGCAATATCGACATATTCACAACCACCGTAATAACGCTTGCCCGGATAACCTTCGGCGTACTTATTGGTCAGCACCGAACCCTGCGCTTCCAAAACCCGCGGGCTGGCGTAATTTTCCGAGGCAATTAGCTCGACATGGTCTTCCTGGCGCTGGCGTTCTTGCGCAATAGAGCGCGCCAATTCGGGATCGTAGCCTTCAATACGCATTTCACGGGGGAACATGAACACCTCAGAAGCAATGGGCAGGCGCAAATTGTAGCGCTCAAGCCTGTTTAGAGCCACAAAATATAGCGCTGGGTCATGCTTTACGGGATAATTGCCGAATAACGAAGCCTCTACGAGGCGTCAACAAACCGCCAAACGACCGTCAAGGCCAGTGCTGCCTCAGCAGCGCCGTCGCAGAGCGCGTCAACAGATTGAACCGGAGTTCCTATGCAATATATTTACACCATGATCGGCGTCAGCAAAACCGTGCCGCCGAAACGCGAAATCATCAAAGACATTTCGCTGAGCTTCTTCCCCGGTGCAAAAATTGGCCTGCTGGGTTTGAACGGTTCCGGTAAATCCACCGTGCTGCGCATCATGGCCGGCGTCGATACCGATTTCCAGGGCGAATCACGTCCGCAACCGGGCATCAAGGTTGGCTATCTGGAGCAGGAACCGCGCTTGAATCCCGAGCACACCGTGCGCCAGGCGGTTGAAGAAGGCGTTGGCGAATTGCTGCATGCGCAAGCTATGCTCGATGAAGTCTATGCCGCCTATGCCGAGCCCGACGCGGATTTCGACAAGCTCGCGGCCAAGCAGCAACGTCTCGAAGCGATTCTTGCCACTGCCGATGCCGATACCCTGGAATTGCAATTGGAAATCGCTGCCGACGCCCTGCGCATTCCACCTTGGGACGCGATTTGCGGAAAACTTTCCGGCGGTGAAAAACGTCGCGTTGCGCTTTGCCGCTTGCTGTTATCGAAACCCGACATGCTTTTGCTCGATGAACCAACCAACCATTTAGACGCCGAATCGGTCGAATGGCTCGAGCAATTCCTGACACGCTTCCCGGGCACCGTGGTCGCCGTTACCCATGATCGCTACTTTCTGGAAAATGCTGCCGAATGGATTTTGGAATTGGATCGCGGCAAGGGCATTCCATGGAAAGGCAATTACACCGCTTGGCTGGAACAAAAAGGTGATCGCTTGAAACGCGAAGAATCTTCTGAAAGCGCTCGCCAAAAAGCGCTCGCCAAAGAACTGGAATGGGTTCGCAGCAATGCCCGTGGCGGTCGCAGCAAAGGCAAGGCTCGTTTAGCGCGCTTTGAAGAATTGAATGCGCAGGAATATCAAAAGCGCAATGAAACCAATGAAATTTTTATTCCGCCGGGCGAACGTCTGGGCGATAAAGTGATTGAATTCAAGAATGTTTCAAAATCTTTCGGCGATCGATTGTTGATTGATGATTTAAGTTTCACTGTGCCACCGGGTGCCATCGTCGGCATTATCGGACCGAACGGTGCCGGTAAATCGACCTTCTTCAAGATGATTACCGATCAGGAAAAACCCGACAAAGGCGAAGTGCTGATTGGCCACACGGTAAAAATGGCCCATGTTGATCAAAGCCGCGACGCACTTGCGGGTGATAAAAACGTCTGGCAAGAAGTGTCCGGCGGTTCCGACATCATTACAATTGGTAAAGTTGAAATTCAATCGCGTGCCTATATTGGCCGCTTCAATTTCAAAGGTGCCGATCAACAAAAACTGGTCGGTACATTATCTGGCGGTGAACGCGGACGTTTGCATCTAGCAAAAACGCTTTTGCAAGGCGGCAACGTATTGCTGCTCGATGAACCATCGAATGATCTAGACGTTGAAACACTGCGCGCGCTTGAAGATGCCTTACTCGAATTCCCCGGCTGCGTGATGGTGATTTCGCATGATCGCTGGTTCCTGGATCGCATCGCTACGCATATTCTGGCTTTCGAAGGCGACTCGCATGTTGAATTCTTCCCCGGCAATTACAAAGAATATGAAGAAGACAAACGCCGTCGTTTGGGTGAAGAAGGAGCCAAGCCGCATCGTTTGAGATACAAGGCGTTGAAGTAATAAATTACAGCGTCATCCCGGCGAAAGCCGGGACCCAGAAGTTCAACGTAGCTTCAAATTCAATCACGATAGTAGAATAAAAAACAGATTAGTTGGCGAGTAGCATTTAGAAATCATCCCATCCTTACTTCTGGGTCCCGGCTTTCGCCGGGATGACGCTAAACGAGGTTTCAATGAGCTTTATAACAACTCTCCGCGAAGCACAGAAAAAAAACCAGTCTCTTGTGTGTGTTGGCCTTGATCCCGAGCTGTCAAAATTTCCGCTGCACCTGAAAAACCATCCAGACGCATTGTTTGAATTTCATAAAGCCATTATCGATGCAACTGCCGACCTGGTGTGTTGCTACAAACCGCAAATCGCACATTTCTCAGCACTCGCTGCCGAAGAATCTTTATTGCGAACCATTGGCTATATTCACGAAAACTATCCCGGCATTCCGGTCATTCTGGATGCAAAACGTGGCGATATCGGCAGTACCGCAGAACGCTATGCCATCGAAGCGTTTGATCGTTATCAGGCTGACGCGGTGACCTTGAATCCCTATCTTGGTCGCGATTCGATCCAGCCCTTTCTTGATCGCAAAGACAAAGGCGTGATTCTGCTTTGCCGTACTTCCAATATTGGCGCCGGTGATTTTCAGGATTTGATCAGTGATGGCAAACCGTTCTATCAGCACGTCGCCAAAACTGTTGCCGAGCAATGGAATGAACACGGCAACTGCATGCTGGTCGTAGGCGCAACCTGGCCACGGCAGCTGGCCGATGTGCGTGCTCTGGTGGGCGACATTCCCTTACTCGTGCCTGGTGTTGGCGCGCAAGGTGGCGATGTCGAAGCCATGGTCAAGAATGGTAAAACCGCAAATGGCGATGGCCTGGTGATTAGTTCATCGCGTGCGATTTTGTATGCAAGTTCCGACGAAGATTTTGCCAATGCCGCGCGCGCAGCAACACTCACATTACGCGATGAAATTAATCGTTATCGTTAGGTAATTCGGTCGCCCGCAAGCGGCCTCTTGCGCTTGATAATACTCTATGCGTAGGAGGCCTCTTGCGGGCGACGTAATTTATATACTCGAGCAAAAAAAAACGGATTTCTCCGACTCATATGTTTTAAAATCCTGATGCAAAAAATTCTTTTTATCTGCAGCCAAAATAAACTGCGCAGCCCCACGGCCGAACAGGTGTTTTCCGAAATGCCGGGTTTGGACGTAATGTCGTCAGGCACCAATAACGATGCTGTTACACCGCTCACTTCCGAATTAGTCAAATGGGCCGACAAGATATTCGTTATGGAAAACATGCACCGGCAGAAACTTCAAAAAAGATTCCGGAGCTCACTCAACGGCAAGAAAATTATCTGCCTCGGCATACCCGATGATTTCAGCTACATGGACCCCGAGCTCATCGCGATTCTCAAGAAAAAAGTACGCCCGTTTCTAACGTAGCCCGGGTCACGCTCTACCGACCCGGGGTTATTATCCGATGGTTGAGGATCTTCAACATCCGAAATCTTGATGCCGACGTGATCTCTGCTTTAATATTTTTCGCAGGTTTTCCCGGGTCGGTAGAGCGTGACCCGGGCTACGTCACAAACGAATCTTTCCAAGCCGCACGTAATTATTCGAGACTGCGTCGGCCGCAAGCGGCCTCCTACGCGCGATGATGTTTTATACATAGGGGTCTTTGGGGCCGATTAAAATCAAAACCGGATTTTTCCGGTCAGCATATCCTTGTACATCACCCAGTCACCCAACAGTGAATAGAACGGATATTTAAAAGTCGCTGGTCGATTTTTCTCGAAGAAAAAATGTCCGACCCAGGCGAAGCCGTAACCGAGTATGGGTATCGCCCACAGCCAGACTAGCGGCAATACTTGTGCGATGACAAGCGCGGCAATAATCACGATGCCGCTGGTACCGATAAAATGCAGGCGGCGACAGGTCAGGTTGGCATGCTCGCCCAGATAGAACGGATAGAAGTCTTTGAAGCTGCTGTACTGGCTCATAGCTCACCTCGTTTATCTTCGGCTTTTGCCGCATTCCAGAGCATATCTTGCTGCTCCAGATTCAAATCGGCAAGCTGTTTGCCCTGTTCATGAATCAATACTTCCATCCGACGAAAACGCCGTTCGAATTTCTGGTTCGCGCGGCGCAATGCGCCACCGAAATCGACCTTGCCATGCCGCGTTAAATTCGCGGCAACGAACAACACATCGCCTAGTTCATCTTCGAGTTCAGCATGGCCGATGCCCTTGGCAAATTCTTCGCGCAGCTCTTCAATTTCCTCATGCAGCTTATCGAAAACAGGATTCGGATCCGGCCAGTCGAAACCGACCGTCGCTGCGCGTTTCTGTAATTTTACGGCGCGCTGCCATTCCGGGAGGCCACGCGATATTCCCGATAAAATACTTTCGTCTTTTACGCCGTTTTTTTCTTCGCGTTCGCGTTTTTTCTGGAGTTCCCATAAACGGGTTTGCTCATCGGCATCTTCAACCGTGGCATCGCCAAATACATGCGGATGTCGGCGCGTCATCTTGTCGCAAATACTTTCGACCACATCCGAGAATTTGAAGTGCCCAGCTTCTTCTGCCATCCGCGCATGGAAAACCACTTGCAGCAATAAATCACCGAGTTCGTCTTTCAAATCCGGCATGTCGTTGCGATCAATCGCATCAGCCACTTCGTACGCTTCTTCAATCGTGTAAGGCGCGACGCTGGAAAAATTCTGCTTCACGTCCCAGGGACAGCCGCCATTTGGATCGCGCAGCTTTGCCATAATATCGATGAGTTTTACTATTTCAGTCATGCAACCAACTCCGCCACGGCAATTCTGCATTTGCCAAGGCAATAAAATACGGATTTAATAAACTATCTTTAGTGTTGTAGCGAAATGGACTTCCATCCAGATTCAGCACCACGCCACCAGCGGCTTCCAGAATGGCCTGGCCTGCAGCCGTGTCCCATTCCGACGTCGGTGCGAAGCGCGGATACACATCGAGCGCACCTTCGGCAATGCGACAAAACTTTAATGACGAACCCATGCTCAAAGGCTCTACTTCGCCCATGCGTGACAGCGCTGCGGCGGTAGTTTCATCAAGATGCGAACGTGATGCGGCAACACGTAAATTGTTTCTTTGAGTTTTATCAACGCTGATTTTTTTAGTCACGCCATCTTGTTGCACAAATGCACCCTGTACGTCATCGCCCCACCATAATATTTTCAGGGCGGGCGCGTAAATGACACCGAAGCTCGCGCGGCCACCTTCAATCAAGGCAATGTTGACAGTGAACTCGCCATTCTTTTTTACAAATTCTCGCGTGCCATCGAGCGGATCGACCAGCCAATAACGCGGCCAGATTTTTCGTGTCTGCCAATCGATATCGGCCGACTCTTCCGACAATACCGGCATGCTCGGCGTTAGAATATTCAAACCTTGTTCGATAATGTGATGGGCCGCCGTATCGGCGGCGGTCAAGGGCGAATTATCGCCTTTGAATTCGACCGTAAAATCCTGCGCATACACTTTCATGATGGCCTCGCCTGCATCGCGGGCGATTTGCAGAATGGCTTTTTCCAGATCCGAATTTAATTTCATATTTTTATCTATTTTCTTGTCTTCAACCAATCGCGTACGATATACATCGCGGCTAGCGAACGGCCTTCGGAACAATCTTCGCGCAGCATTAATTCATTGAAGTTATCGAATTTCCAGGGCAATACTTCCAGAGGTTCGGGTTCATCGCCGGGCAATCTTTCTTCGTATAAATCTTCTGCCACCACCAGATGAATTTCGTGACTCATATAGGTGGGGGCCAGACTAATCGAACGCAGATGGGTTAATTTTCTGGCGCCAAAACCAGCTTCTTCTTTCAATTCGCGATTGGCGGCATCCAGAATACTTTCACCAGCATCCATGCGGCCTTTGGGCAGACCGATTTCATAAGCATGTTTTCCGGCGGCGTATTCACGAATCAGCAAAATTGTATCGGGCTGCGGAATAGCGGCAATCATCACGGCGCCATGGCCGCGACTTTTTAAACGTTCGTAGCGACGCCGCTCGCCGTTGGAAAACTCGAGGTCCATTCGCTCCATGCGATAAGGCCCGAGATCTTGCTCCTCGGTGCTGTGAATGATGGGTAATTTTGGCATCGCGATCCTAGACTGATGGTCAATGACGGGCCATGACAAGCATAGACATGAAGCACGCGAGCCGACATCATTGCGCCATGAAAAATATTATTTCTGATGCGTCTATGCTAACAGAGGCGGCGGCTTGGCGGCAGCGCGACTTGGCGGTGTTGTGGCACCCGTGCACGCAAATGGCCGAACATCCCGACACCCTGCCCCTGGTGCCAATTCGTCGCGGTCGCGGCGTCTGGCTCGAAGGAGTCGATGGCAAGCAATATCTGGATGCCGTCAGCAGCTGGTGGACAAATTTATTCGGTCATGCCGAGCCGCGCATTGCCGCCGCTATTGCCGAACAGGCACATACGCTTGAGCATGTGATTTACGCAGGGTTTTCGCATGAGCCCGGCTTAAAACTGGCCGAAGCTTTGGTTGCTGCAACACCTGAAGGTTTATCGCGGGTGTTTTACGCCGATAACGGCTCGGCTGCGGTCGAGGTTGCTTTGAAAATGAGTTTTCATCATTTCTATAATCGCGGCGATTTCAAGCGCACAAAATTTATTTCGCTGAGCAATGGTTACCACGGTGAAACCCTCGGTGCTTTATCGATGGCCGATATTCCGCTGTATCGAAAAGTCTATGCGCCATTATTGCTGGAGCCTTTATTTGCACCATCGCCCGATGCGTATGAGGCAGAAATTGGAGAAAGTGCAGAAAGCTTTGCACTGCGTTGCGCAGACAAGTTGCAGGCCATCTTCGAACAACATAATGGCGAAATCTGCGCCTTGATTCTTGAACCACTCGTGCAATGTGCTGGTGGCATGCGCATGTATCATCCGGTCTATTTAAAACGCGCCCGTGAAATTTGCACGCATCATGGCGCGCATTTGATTGCCGATGAAATTGCTGTTGGCTTTGGTCGTGCCGGCACCTTATTCGCCTGCGAGCAAGCTAATATCAGCCCAGATTTCATGTGTTTGTCGAAAGGTTTGACCGGCGGCTTTATGCCAATGTCGGCGGTGTTGACTACGCAGCATGTGTATGAAAGTTTTCTGGATGATTCACGCGAACGCGCCTTCCTGCATTCCCATAGTTACACCGGAAATCCCCTAGCATGTGCCGCAGCCCTCGCGTCACTGACTATTTTTAGCAGCGACAATATTCTCGAAAAAAATAAAACCACTGCAAAAAAAATGGCGGTTTTAGCGGAAAAATTCAAGGACCATCCGCATGTTGCCGAAGTGCGACAAACCGGCATGATTCTCGCCGTCGAAATGGCGCAAGACAGAAAAAATAAAATCGCCTTTGCTGCCAGCGAACGCCGGGGCCTGCGCGCCTATCAACACGCCATTGCCAACGGCGTTGTGCTGCGGCCCTTAGGCGATATTTTATATTGGATGCCGCCGTATTGTATTGATGATGAAGCGCTACAGCATTTATCATCGGTGACTGCATCTGCTTTGGACGAGGCGACCCGCTAATGCGCATTATTCGCAGCTATATTACCGAAGCCCTTCATATCGGCCAAGAACTGGTTTTATCCGAGGCGGCAAGTAATCATCTTGTGCGCGTTTTACGTCTTGGCGTGGATGATAATTGCGTGCTATTCAATGGCGATGGCTTTGACTACCTTGCAAAAATAATAAATGTGGCCAAACGTGGCGCCAGTGTTGAAATAATGTCATCGCATGCCGTTACCAACGAATCGCCCGTGCATATCACCTTGGTGCAAGGCATAGCACGCGGCGAAAAAATGGACTGGATTCTGCAAAAAGCGACCGAACTTGGCGTACATCGTATTGTGCCGGTAGTGACCGAACGCACCGAAGTAAAAATTGATTCCGAACGCTCGGACAAAAAAATGCATCACTGGCTTGGCGTCGTGGCATCGGCCTGCGAACAATCGGGCCGTGCGCGGCTACCCGAAATTATCGAGCCCTGCCCTTTATCGCACTGGCCGCTGCAGGATAAAAATTTCAATAAATTTGCCCTGGACCCAAACGGTGTATTCGGCTTTTCCGACTTAGCCAGCACCAAACCCATCGCCGTTACTTTTGCCATCGGCCCGGAAGGTGGTTTCAGCGAACGCGACCTTGCCACATTGAAAGCCGGTGGCTTTCAGGGCCTGAGAATGGGGCCGAGAATATTACGTACCGAAACGGCGGGGCTTGCGGCGATTGCGGCTTTGAATGTTTTGTGTGGGGATTGGAAATAGGGCGCGTATGTTGCACAGCTTTCAAGTAATGTCGAAATATTTAATGGTGCGCGATACGAGCAACCTATAAAGTGCGTAGCCCGGGTCACGCTCCATCAACCCGGGACTGATCGCGGTTTGTGCTCACGATATTTTTTTAATTATTGAAAGAAACTAGGGAAACACATATGGCACCGTAATCCTTTCCCGGGTTGATGGAGCGTGACCCGGGCTACGATGCATCGCAGGTTTTGACGACTTGTGCCGCTGCCACAAAAGCAGGTGTTTCTCGGGGCGTTATGTAAACAAAGCGGGCGCAGCAAGCAGGCGCCCCTACAAAATTACGCTGCTTGGTTAAGTGCTTTATCGATCATCAATTCGACCGAGAGCATATCGGGCACGATGGCGGCGTCGTCGTTGAGCATTACTTTAGAATAAATGCCGAGTGGCAGGTCTTTGATGTCATGGACTTCTTGCAGGTTGGTAGTGCTCACTGTAACCAGACGCGGGAAGCCGGTGGAGAGCACGGCAAAATAGGGAAGCTTCGGGTTATTGCCGAGGGCTTTAAGCACGGCGACTTTGGTGCCGAAGGTGCCGACTTCCGAGCCCCAGCCTGCAAACATCGAGAACGACATCAAGGGCAGGCGCCAGCCGCGCCAGCGTACACGACCCAGCAACCAAGCCGGTGCATTTTCTACGGGCTCTGGATCTGAGAAGGTAATAATTTCGGCAATGTTCGCATTGGGCAATAAGATACGGCCTTCTGTGACGCTGATTAATACGCCTCGAACATCGGCTTGCTTTACTGTGCTCATGTTACCACTCCAAAATTTTTTCCAGTGCCACTCAACATTTTTTAGCGTTTGAAATACTCGAGCACCATCTCGGCCAGCGCAGGAATTTCGGCGGTTTTTCCGCCAAGCTTTACCAGTGCTTCCGATGCGGCGGGTTCAAAACAATTCGTTGGATCTTGCGCTAAAGCCAGGCCACCTTGACTCTGTACATAGGCCGCCTCTGCCGCCGTTTCATAGGCAGCACCGCTTAATACAATGACCACGCTATGCTTGGCCGGCAGAGTCGCCACTAATTCTTGCTGGCTATCGGCGCCGCCAAAAAATAATTCGTTCTCGACTAAATCCAGACCCACGCCAACAGGCATAACCGCCACTTGCCCGGCTTCGGCAGTATTTCCCTGCACGGCGAGATACACCGGCAAATTACTGACTTTCTGTAATTGCGCTACCAGGCGGTCATGTTTGCCAACTTCAAGATGCTGATATAGCAATACTGGCACATTCAACGTGCCTGGAAGTGCTTTCAAAAGTTGACGCACTGCATCGGGACCGCCCATACCGGCAAGAATTAAAACAGCACCAATATCGGACAAAGGCTTTTCAGAAGGCTGTTCACCTTCGATCGCTTCGAGTGTGAATTTATTACGTTTCAGCAAAGTACTGGTGGCGGCAACTTGTGCTGCGCCATGCGTAGGAATTTCGGCATCCATATCCAGCAAGCTAAGCGAAGACAGGTCGAACTTTGGCGTTTCTTTTGCGACTTGCTCTGAACCGGAATTATTATTTGCTGTTTCTTGAGTCGGTGCAGCGTTTGGGGTGCTTTCTTGAAGATTGCTAAAATCCATATTTTGCGCAGCGGCGCGATTATCGTTTTTCTCGAATTCATCCAGTTGCGCGGCCAGAGCTGCAACATCGTCGTCCATGTTGCTGCTCATTTCGACAGCATCATCGGATTGGTATTTCGAGAAGGCCACTGCTTGTTCGCTCACTTCAAAATCGGCTAGCGTGCTGGCGTTATCTTCAAAATCCAGTGTTGCGTGATCTTCAACAGCGACTGCAACTTCGCTGTTTTCAAGTGCCGACAAGTCGATATCAAAATCGGAGTCATCGCCCAAACTGATTTCGTCTTTTATTTCAGCCTGCGAATTATCAAAGCTGATGAAGTCGTCTTGTTCAGTGTTGGCGACGGCCACGTTTGATTCCGCGAATGCAGAAACTTCTGGCTTTGCAAAATCTTCAAGAGTCAGTCCAGAGTGAATTTCTTCCGCTTCGGGCGTCGTGAAATTTGCGGTGTTTAATTCGGCATGCACTTCAGGCACATTGAAATCGTTGCCAATTTCCGCTGCTGCGCTTGCTGCGGCTTCCGAAGACATAAAGCCATCGAACTCGGCCAGCTCGAATTCATCAACGGCTGGTGCTCTGTTTTCAATTTCGATTTTGGATTCTGGCAATGGCTCATGTTGATCGTCAACGATGTTCGAGCGCATCGCATGCTCAAGATCATCCATGTTTACATCTAAGCTGGTTTCAGGTTCTGCTTCTGTCTGAAGTTCAGGCACATCGCGTTGCAATGCATCCGAATAACTTTCATTCACCGGAACATCAGTCGCAAGTGATTGGGTCGCGTGCAAATAATCTTCGAGCTTGGCATCTGCCATGGCTTCTGCCGGTGTTTCTGGCGCCCCGGGCTGTGGTTGCCATTCGTCATGTGCCGCCATGGCCGAACCTGCCGGTACTGGCGGCATTAAATCAGTGCCAATAATTTTTGCGGCAAGATGCCGAGCCCAACGATTTAAGTCCCAACCATTGAGTTGGCCACTTACTTCGGCGTCGTCATAAACAACTTCAATATTGGAGCTGCTGAGAAGATCGTCAAATTTATCCAGAGCCGCTTCAATGGTGGGTTCTAAACTTACCACCATGACTTTTGGATTTAGCTCACTAACCGCTCTCGGATTTAACTCGCTCGGATCACCTTCGCATACCAAGTCCGCACCCAGATCTTGCAATGCAGTACGGAGTTGATTGCGAGATTCACCCGCTTTAGCTAATAGGGCAACGCGTACGCCTGCATCAGCCATTGACCGGCTCCATGCCAAGAATTTCAAACACATTGCGCATTAATTCGTTTTCTTGATAAGGCTTGCCGAGGTAACGATCAACACCCAGATCCATTGCACGCTGACGATGTTTATCGCCGGTACGCGAAGTAATCATGATGATCGGCACATCTTTCAAGCGTGGGTCCGAACGCATGTGTTGTGCCACTTCGTAACCGTCCATGCGTGGCATTTCGATATCGAGCAAGACCAGATCCGGCGCGCGCTCTGCCATTTTTTCAATCGCATCGACACCGTCTTTTGCGGTCAGCACTTCAAAATTATTCCGCTCCAATACACGGCCAGTCACTTTGCGCATGGTGATCGAATCATCCACCACCATCACCGCTGGTACACGTTTGATCTCAGGTGCAGCGACCGGCACAACAGGAGCGTCTTCACGACGAATCACGTTGAAGCGACGCACCAATGGTGCTACGTCGAGAATCATCACCACGCGGCCGTCACCCATAATGGTGGCGCCGAAGATGCCCGGAATCGAGTTCACTTGCGGACCAACCGGTTTCACCACGATTTCGCGGCTGCCCATGACTTGATCGACACAGATGGCGGCACGTAGATCACCAGAGCGCGCGAGCAATAATGGCATCTGCAAGCTATCGACTGCTTTGGCGCTGCCGTGACCAATTAAACGACCAAGATCGTGAATAGCATAATCTTCGCCAGCGTACGCGAACACCGGAGTGTCGGTCGCCAGTTGGGTTTCAAGATCACTACGTCCAATGCGGCCGACACCTTGTACCGAGGCGATTGGCACAGCGAAATTGGTGTCGCCAATTTTTACAAATACCGCTTGCGTTACCGCAAGCGTAAACGGCAGCCGGATAATAAATTCGCTGCCCTTACCTTCGTCGGAATTGATTTGCAGCGTACCGCCGAGCTGACGAATTTCGCTGTAAACCACGTCCATACCAACACCACGACCGGATAAACGGCTCACGGTTTCGGCGGTCGAAAAGCCGGTTTCCAGAATCATGGCATACAGCGCCGAATCGGAAATTTCGGCATCGGCGACCAGCAAGCCGCGTTCGATTGCTTTGCTGCGAATCGCTTCTTTATTCAAGCCGCGACCATCGTCAATAATTTTTAATACGACTTCTGAACCTTCGCGTTGCACCACGATGCGGACAATGCCTTCTTCGGGTTTTTTCGCTTTACGACGATCGGCCGGCAATTCCAGACCATGTGCCATGGAATTACGCAGCATATGTTCCAGTGGCGCAGTCATGCGTTCAAGCACGTTGCGATCCATTTCGCCGGAGGCGCCATCGACTTTCAACTGTACTTGTTTGCCGGTATCGGAAGCGGCTTGTCGCAGTACACGACGCAAACGCGGAACCAAGGCATCGAACGGCACCATTCGGGTGCGCATCAAGCCTTCTTGCAGATCCGAGCTGACTCGCGCTTGTTGCAGCAACAAGGTTTCGTATTGACGGGTTAAATCGTCAAGGGTGGTTTCCAAGTTAATTAAATCGTTTGCCGATTCCGACAAGGAACGCGACAACTGTTGCTGTGTCGTGAAGCGATCGAGTTCGAGCGGATCGAAAGTCTCGCCGGTGTCTTCACCTTCGCGTTGATAGCGGGCAACAATTTGCGCTTCGGTTTCAATTTCCAGACGACGTAATTGCTCACGTAAACGTGTGGTGGTTTGGCCAAGCTCGCCGAGTGCGCCACGGAAGGCGCCTAACTGTTGTTCCAGACGTGCGCGATAAATTGCGACTTCACCAGCATAGTTCACCAACTTGTCGAGCAAGTCAGCACGAATACGCACTTGTTCTTGCGGTGCGCGCACACCGGAGCCATCGTCGTCATCAACAATAGCTTCGGTCGGCGCTGACAAAGGTTTGAGCGCAACCGGTGCCACTTTTTCGACAACGGTAGGTGCCGGCGTGGCGAGCGCTGTATCGGAAACCGGAGTTTCTTCGGCGACGGTTTGACCCAGTTCTTGTGGCGCAGCCGCTTCGGTATCGGAAACGGTTTCTAGTGTCCGACCCAGCGCCAGCGTTTCAAATTGTGCAATCAAATTACTTGGCATTGCCAAGGCTCTGCGTTCACCTACACGAGTCACCATGCTGTGCAGACGATCGAAACCGCGTTCGAGCACTACAACGCCAGTGTTATCGAGCGGCACGCGACCTTCGGCAACGGCTTCGAGCAAGGATTCCATGGTGTGGCCAAGTTCGCCGACCGGGAAAATACCGGACATGCGAGCACCACCTTTCAAGGTATGCAGGTCACGTTGCAGATCAACGATCAAATCCATATCGGTTTGGTTGTTACGCAATTTCGCGAGCACACCATCGGAGTGATCGAGAATATCGCCGGACTCTTCGAGGAAAATATCGAGCAATTCGGCATCCAGATCGCTCATATCCAAAGCTTCGTCCGGGTCGCTTGGATCGATAGCCAGCGGCACCGCAGCGCGGCTAAAGCTAGCCACGGGTGCTGCGACTTCTTCAACCTGGGCGAGGACTTCTGCCGGTTGTTCTTCGGGATCGTCGGTATAACGAAGTTCTTCCTCTGCGACGACTTCTTCTGCTGCCACTTCTTCTATTGCAACTTCTTCTATTGCAACTTCATGAACGACAACATTTTCTTCGGCGACCACTTCTTCTGCCGCGATATTGCTTGCAGGAGTTTCATCTTCTGCGATGGCTTCTGGCATTGGCGCTGCAACACCCGGCGCGGTGAGTGCATCCAACTCATCCAGGCTCATGCCGTAATAATCTTCATCGGCCATGGCAGCGTCGGTGACAGCGCTGTCTTCTGATTGTGCCGGCACGACCAAGCCAGTATCGGCGTCAATATGTATTTCTTCGGACGCAGCGACTTCGCTAGTTTCGGTGGAGTCAACGGCAACGTCTTCTTTGGCAAAGGCAGCTTGTGCTTCGATGCTCGGTTGCTCGCCATAAGCGGCGATCATTGCGGCGAGTGCGTCGTCCGCTGCGCCGAACTCCGGCGCAGGCTCTGGCGTTGCTTCAATAGCTGCTTCGACTTTCTCGACTGAAGCTGCATCCTCCATAACAAATTCAGCTTCTTCGACCACGGCGGCAGGTTCGGCGACTTCAATTTCGCTAACACCCAGTTCGCTGACTTCCGGTTCCATACTCAAGAAAGCGTCGAGTGACACACGTTCGGGCTCTGGTACGTCTTGTGGAATTTCGAGTTCGCTAGTTTCTGCTGCTGCAGTTTCTGCTGCTAAGGCTTCTGCTGCTGCAGTTTCTGCTGCCGATGCCGCTTCTGCGGCTTCTGCTGCGGCGGCCTCTGCTGCTGCCGCTTCTGCTGCTGCCGCTTCTGCTGCTGCCGCTTCTGCTGCTGCGGCTTCTGCTGCTGAGGCTTCTGCTGCAGCGGCCTCTGCTGCTGAGGCTTCTGCTGCGGCGGCCTCTGCTGCTGAGGCTTCTGCTGCTGAAGCTTCTGCTGCTAAGGCTTCCGCCGCGGCGGCTTCTACTGCTGCGGCTTCTACTGCTGCGGCTACGGCTGCGGCTTCTGCGGCTTCTGCGGCTGCGGCTGCCGCTTCTGCTGCTGCGGCCTCTGCTGCTAGGGCTTCTGCTGCTGCGGCTTCTGCTGCGGCAGCTTCTGCTTCTGCTGCTGCAGCTTCTGCGGCGGCTATTGCTGCTGCGGCCTCTGCTGCTGCAACGGCTCCGGAGAAATCCGGAATCGCAGATACATCGGGTTTTTCGATCAGAGCGACCGACGGCATCGGTTGTTCGGCATCGGCATCCATATGAATCGGCACAGATGGCAATGTCGATTCTGGCAGGGCATCACGCAATCCTTGAATGCGCGCGGCAAGATCTTCAAAACGCGGCAATACCGGTTTTGGACGATCCAAAGCAGTAATGGTTTGACGAATGGCACCGGCGGCTTCGGAAACAAGCGCTACAGCGTCAGCATCCAAACTTACCGAATGCGCCATTGCACGTTTCAGGAAGCCTTCCATTGGAGCAGTCACATCGGTAATGGTGGTCACTTCGGTCATACCGAAAGCGCCATTCATCGTGTGCACTGAGCGTAATAATAATTCGGTAACAGCGGTATTATTATTGCGTTTGGATTGAGCAATCCAGTTTTCAACAGTTTCCAGATGACCGGCGACTTCGGGTTTGAGGATTTCAAACAGAACCGGGTCAATCGAGAATTCAATACCGTCGGCAATCTCAACTTCGGGTTCTGTACTGGTAAGTTCTACCGCTGGGATGACTGCCTCTGCAACATCCTCGACCACGTCTTCAACAACGGGTGTTTGTGTGTCGTTCAAATCGGCGCCAACAGGAATATTGGCAGCCACGGCGGCCAATGGCGCAGTTTGATAATAAACCTCTTCGCCAGCGATCAATTTTTCGGTGACCGCTTCAATGCCTTTCAAATCGGCATAGACGGTTTCACCAAGCAAGGCGGCGCGCAGTAAAGGCAGGGTATTGAATGCTTTGTCGAGCAAGGCAACCACGGCCGGTGATCCAGCACGGGTGCCGTCAAGCACTTTGTTAAGCAAGCTTTCTACTTTCCAGCTAAATTCGCCCAGGGTTTTTGCACCCACTAAACGACCGCTGCCTTTCAATGTATGAAATACCCGACGAATAGGACGCAGTAATTCGGGATTGTTCGGATTAGAACGCCAAGGCGGTAACAATTGTTCTAAATTACCAATTTCTTCTTCGAACTCTTCCGAGAAAACTTCGCGGATTTCATCGTCAATCTCGTCGCTGGTAGCGTCAAAACTACCAATCAACTGACCCACCACGGGCACCAATGAAACCGGCGCCGCAGGCGCTGCGGCCACAGCCGCAGCAATGGCCACCACGGGTATTGCAGGCGCTTCAAATACTGGAGTATCGAATGCCGGCAGTGATGCGGCCTCTTTCAAGATATCGGCAAAACTCGGTTCGCTGGCCTCGACGGCGGCCGGTGTTTGTACGAAAGCGGCTGGCGCAATTTCTTCGATGACACGTGGCGCATCTGGCACCGGAACAAACGGTGCAAGCGCGACGGCCAAATGATCCACGGCAGCAGGGTTGGCTGGCGCAACAACTGGCGTTGGTACAGATTTTGCAATCGGCTCTGCAGCTTCCTGCGCAGGTAGTGGCCAATAACCCAATGCTTCTAAACTGTGTTGTGCAACGTCGAGAATTTGCTCACGATTTGGACGGCGGTCACGCACGGCTTCAAGAAAATATTCCAGACTTGCCAAGGCATCGGCAAGACGATCCATTTGCTGGCCGTTCGGCACCCGTTGGCGACGCAGTAATTCGCTTTCAGTAAAACGACGCACGCCGGTTAAATAATCCGGTGCTTTATCAACATCCAAAACGCGTAACGCGCCTGCGACTTCATCGAGCAAACGCGGGACATCATTAAGTTGCGTGTGGTCCCAGTGGGTTTCAACGAAGGCGACAAAACATTGGCGGGCTTGAGTAAAGTTGGTCGCCGCTTCTTTAAGCAAAACATCGAGCACTTTACGTGCTTCCGAACTGGGCAGTGAGGTTCCAACACCCGTGGTGACATCGGCATTATTCGCGCTGTCGTCCTGGCCTAGACGCGCTACTTGATCGTCAAGCGAGGCTTCCACATAAAGCAGAGCGCCGGCAATATCGAGCAAAGTGGCTTCATCGGCTTTACGCTGCCCCGAAACAACATCATTAATAGCGGTCCGTTGTTCTTGCACGACGCGACGCGCAACGCCAAGACCGAGCATGCCTAAAGTGTCGCCCACGCGATCAAGCGCATCGACCTGCAAATTCAAATCGGAAGAGGCGGCATTGGGTGTACGAAGATGCAGATCGAGCGAGTCTTTTACCCGCATCAAATCTTCTTTGATGGCAACTGCCACCGTCGCCAACAATGCACGGTTATGGCCGGTCAAACTACCCTGCGCATGCGCAAGTTCAGCGGCGTTAGGTACGCTGTCATTCAACCCAAAGACTTCGCGAATTTCGCCAATACGACCAACATCGGTAGCTTCATGGGCAACGAAATAAAGTAATTGTCGGGTTAGTTCAATTGGCGGGTCGCTACGAAAAGCATCGTCGCCGCCTTCTGCTAAACGCTTGATTTCGCGCTCTACTTTACCCAGCGATTGTTTCAAGGCATTGCTGGCTTGAAATGCGCCTTTACTTAAAGCATCCAAGGTTCCTGATGCGACCCAAAACAAACGACGGGCGGGCTCGGAAAAAGTAATCGGAACTAATTGATCGCAAACATCGGTCATGTCTTTGATGTTGCTTGCACTATTGTCGTCTTTTAACCAGCGCAGCAATGCGCCTTGGAATAAATTACGCAAGGTGTCGGCACGGCGTGACAATTCATCGCTTGGCAGTGGCTCGTTCGGACCTTTGGCAGAATCGGGCAACGGACGCGATAAATCGGGCGAGAACAAAACACTTTCCGACAAACCCTGCTCACCACGGCTAGCGCGCAGTTGGTTGAGCAAAGGCAGCAGCACAATGGGGATATCGCGGTGACCGGTTTGCAGACGCTCCAGATAATCGGGTAGTTGCACAATACCCTGCATCAAGACGGCATAAGCATCGTCACGTTTTTCGACTTTAGCGTCGATCAGCGCCTTGCTTAATTGCTCCATTTCTTCGGCCACCATGGCGGCGCCGTAGAGCTCGACCATGCGCAAAGTGCCCTGCACTTGATGCAGGAATGCAGCGCAGTCTTTCAGCTGCTTAGGGTCTTCGCCTTCTTCGACGTAAATCGTCAAAGCGTTACGCGCTTGACGCAGGGTTTCGTCAAGTTCGGGCTTTACCCAAGTGAGTGTGGTGAAATCGTTATTTTCGTGCAGCCTCATGCCGAGGTCCTCATGGTGAGATGCTCGGCGAACCGGGCATCTCGTTTAAACCAGCAGTCAAAAAATCCATCCCTAAGTAACCAAGCCTTAGCCTGGCAATTTAAAGTCGGCTACCGAACGACGTAGATCCGCAGCAAGTTGAGCCAAGTTACCAATCGAGTCGGCGGTTTGGCTGGCACCTTGCGAGGTCTGCGTCGTAATTTCTTGAATCACGGACATCGTTGCGGTGATATTGGTCGCAGCGGTAGATTGCTGACGTGCTGCAGTCGAAATATTTTGAATCAGATCAGCAAGATCGTTCGATACTTTTTCAATCTCGCCCAGTGCCAAGCCGGCGTCTTCAGCCAAGCGTGCACCCGACACCACTTCGGCTGTGGTTTGTTCCATCGAACTCACTGCTTCGTTGGTATCGGATTGAATGGTTTGAACCAGTGCTTCAATTCGCTTGGTCGCATTCGATGCGCGTTCTGCGAGTCTTTGCACTTCATCGGCCACCACTGCGAAGCCGCGGCCTGCTTCACCGGCAGAGGCTGCCTGAATAGCGGCGTTAAGCGCAAGAATGTTCGTTTGTTCAGCGATGTCGTTAATCAGTTCCACGATCGAACCAATTTCCTGCGAGCTTTCACCCAATCGCTTAATACGCTTCGATGTTTCCTGAATCTGGTCACGAATATTATCCATGCCCTGAATCGTTTGACGCACAACGTCGGCGCCTTTTGCAGCAATTTGTACGGAGCGTGATGCCACGTCGGCCGACTCGGCGGAGTTTTTAGACACCTGGTCGATAGAGCTTGCGATCGAGTTAATTTGTTGCGAGGCCGAGGTAATCTGTTGCGCCTGATGTTCCGCAGCTTCTGCCAGATGCATCGCCGTTGCCTGGGTTTCCTGGGCAGCAGCAGCCACTTGCACGGCAGTCTCATTAATGGTCGATACCAAGGATCGCAATTGATCGACGGCGAAGTTGATGGAGTCCGCGATCGCGCCGGTAATGTCTTCGGTCACCGTCGCTTTTACGGTCAAGTCACCTTCACCGAGCGAACCGATTTCGTCCAGCAGTCGCAAAATAGCTTCCTGGTTACGCTGGTTGATTTGCTTGGTTTCACTTAACTGCACACGTTGTGTTTTCGAGGTTTCTCTCAACAAGAACACGAGAGCAAACAAAGCCGCAAGACCGGAACCGATGGCCCAATAGTTATTCGGGAAAAAGCGTTTGTAGGAAATGGTATCGAACGAGTCCAACAAGGCTTTGGAGGTTTCTTCCAGCGTGTTGGAATCGGCAGAAATTTGTGCATTGGATTGTTGCACTTCGAACAAGTCGGTCGAAGCTTGCAGGATGGAATCCATTTCTTTTTGTGAGTCGGTGTATAACTTTTCTACCGCACCTACAGCAGTGGCGGCGGCAGCAGAGGAGACCTGACTGATCCCCATGGTGCTATTGCCTTTTTGCAGACCTTCCAACACCTGTTTAAACACCGAGGAGTCACGTGCCAGAGCATCGGCAGCAGTAATGGCGTTATCGCCACCGGCCCGAATTTCCGTTACACGACGCGACATCCGGTCTGCCAACACGATCTGGCGGTTAGCTAGATTGATCTGTTGTGAGGACGAGCCGCTGTCGGCCATTTGGCGAACCACTTCGTCGAGTCGAGCAGAAATTTGCGGGATACGAGCCGAGAAGCTGTCTGCGTTATCGGAGAACGCAAGAATTTGCTTCTGACTTTGCGAAATCCGGTCGGCGTCTTTCGACATTCGGGTCCAAGTGTCGGTTACTTTGGTCAGGGCTGAACTTACGCCCGGCGCGTTCAAGCTTCCTTTATAAGCCACTACACCTTCGCCAAGACTGCCTTCATTCAAGGCCTTCACGATGACGGCAATGCGGGTTTTGGTTGCCTGGAATTCATCGAAAGCTTCGGTTTTACCTTCCACCGATTCCTGCGAATATTTCGCCAGCTTGTACGAAAGCACTTGTAGCTCGGCACTCAAGGCACGCGCGCTATTTTCCTGTCCGTTGAATCGGGCAGCCACCAAGAAGTTGGCAAGAAACACCAACAACGAGACCACCAGAATAATGGCCCAGAGTCGGGTCCCGAAACCTGACACTTTGTTCGATAACGAGCTAAATTTGCTGCTCATAGTTAAACCTCACCCCATAAAAAAACATTAGAAGCCGCCTTCATAGGACAGCCTGCCGAAATTCTGGTGTGCGTGTCAGCAAAGACATGTTGAACACACCCCATTGTGAATCGTTTAATTGGTAAATCTGACTAACAAAATTGCTGTAACGCCCTTCGTATTGCTCTTCAAGCTCAACACTATGGGTGTCATTGAAAGTACGCTGGCCGAATAGCTCGTCAATAAGAACCGCGACATTGCCACCAGCTTGGCGAATCACTAGAACACGCTGACCGTCATGCAACACGGTACGTTCACCTTCGAGAAATTGTTTTAAATCCACCACCGGCAACAAGCTACCGCGCACATTGGCCAGGCCCAACATCCAGGGATTGGCTCCCGGTACTGCAGTGACGCCGGGCAGAGTAATAATTTCGACTATTTCATCGAATGAAGAAACGAAACGGCGCTTACCCAAGCGATAACCCACGCCACGCCAATGCCCTGCCGCTTCAATCATTTCCGGGCGACCCGGTGCATGCACCAAAGAGCGCTGCTCGTAATCTTGCAGAACGGCAAAGGAACTTAAGCGTGGTGAAGGATTATTTTTCGCCATGCCCGCCTCAGCTCGATTTCACGTATTTACGAATGGCAGTCAGCAATTCGTCACGAGTGAAGGGTTTGGTCAAATATTCATCCGAACCCACAATGCGACCACGGGCTTTATCGAACAAACCATCTTTCGATGAAAGCATGATCACCGGGATGCCTTTGAACATTTGGTTATTTTTAATCAGGGCGCAGGTTTGATAACCATCCAAACGCGGCATCATGATGTCCACAAAAACCACTTGTGGCTGATGGTCGGCAATTTTTGACAATGCCTCAAAACCATCCGTTGCCGTGACTACGTCACAGCCTTCTTTTTTCAACAAAGTTTCCGCGGTTCGACGAATCGTCTTCGAGTCGTCGATGACCATGACACGCAAGCCGGTCAGGTTGTTGTCTTCCATCTCAATCCCTATTCCCTGTTTCAGGCGCCATGTCTGGCATTTACACACTGACTTATATCTCAATCACCCGTTAAGGTGTCAAGCCTTCTAAGCACTTTTTTAACAAAACGTGACACTCTGCACCTTGCCGCTTAGCCCTGTTAGGCTACACCTTCTTGAAGCTGGAGTCTTGGAATGTCGATTGCTTGTGCTGTTGTAATGGACCCGATTAACGCGATCAACACGGCGAAAGATTCTACCTTCGCCATGTTGCTCGAAGCACAACGGCGGGGCTATGCACTGTATTACATCAAGCCACGCAGCTTGAATGTACGAAGCGGCAAGGCTTGGGCGCAAATGGCGTCGTTGACGGTATTGGACCGCAAGGAAAACTGGTTTGAGCTCGGTGCCTTTGAAGCAAAACCGCTGACCGACACCCAAGTGGTACTGATGCGCACCGACCCGCCGGTCGATTCGCATTATTTGCACGACAGCATTATTTTGAGCTTCGCGCAAAAAGACGGCGTGCTCATCGTGAATGACCCACAAGGCTTGCGTGACCTAAACGAAAAACTCGCCGCCCTCTTATTCCCGCAATGTTGCCCAGAGACTCTGGTTAGCCGCGACAAGACCGAACTCAAGGCGTTTGTGGCCACACATGGCGAAGTGGTTTTAAAGCCGCTGGATGGCATGGGCGGGCGTTCAATATTCCGCTCCAGTCACAACGACGCCAATCTCAACGTGATTATTGAGACCCTCACCGATGGTGGCCGGGCGCTTACCATGGCGCAGCGTTATATTCCGGAAATAACATCGGGCGACAAACGTATTTTGTTAATTGACGGGGAACCCGTGCCCTACTGCCTCGCTCGAATTCCACAAGGCACTGATTTCAGAGGCAATTTGGCCGCTGGCGGACGTGGTGAGGGTCGCCCGTTAAGCGACCGCGACCGCTGGATTGCAGCCCAGGTCGGCCCCGAATTGAAACGACGCGGCATGATTTTTGTCGGATTAGACGTGATCGGCGACTATCTGACCGAGGTTAATGTGACCAGCCCCACCTGTATTCGCGAATTGGATAAGCAATTTGGTTTGAATATTGCCGGCCAATTGTTTGACGCCATTGAGGTACGACTTGAGCGGCAATCCTGATACACCACGCGCGGTGCCTGAATACCAAGCGCCACCCGTGGGCCCCAAAATCGGCCCCAATGAGCGCTTAAGCGCGACCTTGGCTTTGGCTGCCATTTTGCATGGCGTGGTGATTCTTGGCGTTGGCTTTAGTCTGGAAGACGCAGCCCCGGTCATGCCAACGCTGGACGTTATCCTGACCGAAACCCAGACCACCGAAGCGCCCAAAGATGCCGACTTCATTGCCCAAGCCAATAACAAAGGCGGCGGCGATAAAGACGAAGCCCGTCGCCCGCGCGACACCCAACTGGCCAGCGTGCCTAAACCGGAACCGGGGGTTGCGCCTATTTTGATGACCAAGCAGGCACCAGCGCTCGAGCCTGACCCGAAAGAGCGGGTTCTCAGCACTACGGCTGCCAGTGAAATTACAGCGATCAAGCCGGAAGAACATCCGATTACCACGCCGCAAAAACTTCCGACTGGCCGCGAGTTGATGCAACAAAGTTTGGATATGGCGCGACTAGCTGCCGAAATCGAACGCAAACAAGAACTCTATGCCAAACGACCGAAACGTAAATTTATTTCTGCCAGCACCCAAGCTTACGAGTACGCATCGTATATGCGTGACTGGGTACAAAAAGTAGAACGCGTCGGCAATGCCAATTATCCCGAGCAAGCTCGCATTAAAAACCTGTCAGGAAAATTAACCATGACCGTCGCGATTCGTAAAGACGGCAGCGTGGAAGATATTGTTTTGAATAAACCCAGCGGCGTGGTGATTATTGATCAGGCTGCCATGAAAATCGTGCGACTCACCGAACCGTTTGCACCGCTGCCAAAAACGGCCGAGAACATCGATGTTTTGCATATCACTCGAACGTGGGATTTTGGCGGTGGGGATTTGGAAACTTTTTAATTGTAGGGGCGCTGCTTGCTGCGCGCTAACGCCTCGATAACCTGTGGGCGCAGCAAGCAGCGCCCCTACGTGAAAAATAAAATCAGGTCAGCAAGGCCTTCAACACTGCCATCCTTACCGCCACGCCATTACTGACCTGCGGCAAGATAATCGATTGCGGGCCATCGGCGACCTCATCGGCAATTTCGACACCGCGATTCATCGGGCCGGGATGCATGACGATGGCATCATGTTTTGCCGAAGCGAGACGTTTTTGCGTCAAACCATAATCCTGAAAATAGCCGTCAAGCGAGGCGACCAGGCCTTCTTCCATGCGTTCGCGTTGCAGGCGCAGCATCATGACAACATCCACGTCTTTTATCGCCTGATCAAAATCTTCATAACGTATGCAGCCATCAATGGTGCCGTCGGTCGGCAATAGACTGGCGGGCGCGCAGACCCGAATTTCGCCCGTATTCAAGGTTCGCAGCGCATTCAAATCCGAGCGCGCAACACGCGAATGTTTTATATCGCCGGCAATCAATATTTTCAGTTTCGAAAAATCACTGCCTTTGCTTTGTCGAATGCTGAGCATGTCCAACAAGCCCTGGGTCGGGTGCTGATGACGGCCATCACCGGCATTAATCACGCTGGTACCATCATTGGCTGCTGCTGCCAATTTTTCCACCGCGCCACTTTCAGAGTGTCGAATCACGAAAGTATTGACACCCATTGCTTCCAGATTTTTCAATGTATCGATATCGGTTTCGCCTTTTTTTCCGGACGAAGTCGAGGCATCGAAAGTAAATACATCGGCGCCGAGCCGTTGCGCTGCAAGTAAAAACGAACTGCGTGTGCGGGTCGAGTTTTCAAAGAAAAGATTACACACCGTCTTACCCTGCAAATGGTGGCGCAATTGAGTGCCGCCCATCGCATTTGCACGCAGTTGTTGCGCGTCGTTGAGCAAATTTTCCAAGGCGGTAGCCGGAACATCTTCAAGACTCAAAAAATGTTTGAAACGACCATCGGGGAAAAATTGCAGGCTCATGTGGGCTCCACTGTAGAAGTCGAATTTGAAGAAGATGGCTCTATCGAAGTGCGTGCCGCCGGTTCATTCAACCAGCGCTCGACAATAATGACCGCAGCCAAGGCATCGAGATTAGCGGCTTGATGGCGTTTTTTTGTACCGGCACGGCGTGCTTGCGCAAAACGCTGTGCTGCTTCAATCGAAGAATTGCGCTCGTCGATTTGCTCGACCGGTAATAGATAACGCTTGCCAATTTCTATCGCGAATTTACGCGCGCGCTTGCGAGACGTTTGATCGCCGCCGTCCAGCGTCTGCGGATCACCCACGACCAAGGCTTGCGGCATCCATTCTTTTATCCAGCGATTTAAACTGGGCCAATCAATTTGATTGTCGAATACATCCAGCACGCCGACTTCGCGCGCACTCATCGAAATACAATTACCGACCGCAATGCCAATACGTTTAGCGCCCACATCAAAACCGAGTACGGTGGTAATACTCATCAAGCACGCCCCGAATAATCGGTTACTTGCGCAAGATTAACGCCCAAACTTTTCGCCGCGGCTTGCCAGCGTGCATTGATCGGTGTGCGAAATAAAATCGCTTGATCGGCCTCTACCGTGAGCCAGGAATTAGCGGCAATTTCTTCTTCTAATTGACCCGCTGTCCACCCGGCGTAACCAAGCGCAATCACGGCATTTTTTGGACCTTCGCCCTTGGCCATTGCCTCGAGAATATCGCGCGAAGTGCTCACAGCCAGGCCATTGCCGAAACGCAGCGTCGAACTCCATTCGCGCGAGTCGTCATGCAATACAAAACCGCGATCTGGCTGCACTGGCCCGCCAATCAATACCGGAACATCAGCCAACTCTTTTGATTCGATAACAATCTGCATTTGCTCCAGCACTTCACCAAGAGTGAATTCGGAGACGCGGTTAATCATCAAGCCCATCGCGCCTTCGTCATTATGCTGGCATAACAAAGTCACGCCTTGGGCAAAATTGGGGTCGTCCATCGCCGGCATGGCAATCAGGAAATGGGCAGTAAGCGATGAGCTGGATGACATGGCGGTATTTTAGCCCCCGGCGTTGATTTGCACAAAAAAACTTCTTCCCGGCGGTTTTTAACAGCGAAGCTGGTCAAGCCGGGACCCAGAAGCACCTTGATGCCGCCATCAAAATGTTGCCTGGTGCCAAAATTCACTTTCACGTGCAGGACTGTCGCAGGACTATTGCAGCATTATCGATATATTTAAATTGCGCCCCGCTCTTTACTTCTGGGCCCCGACTTTCGTCGGGGTGACGGTTAATTTTTATTGTTGCGTCTATGCTGTCATCTCGATTACAAATGCAAAAGCCGGGCAGTGCCCGGCTTATCGTGGGGTGGGCACCGCCCACCTTCGTTCGACAATGGTGGGCAATGCCCACCCGACGTTATTTAACTTCCGACAGCTCCACGCCATCCATACCTTGTGCCAAGGAACGCGCATCGCCACCTTGTGCCAGTTTGATTTTCAGACGCACTTCATTGGTCGAATCGGCGTAACGCAGGGCATCTTCATAAGAAATTTCACCGGCTTGATACAGCTCAAACAAAGCCTGGTCGAAGGTTTTCATGCCGAGGTTGGTGGACTCTTTCATCACCTCTTTGATCTTGTGAATTTCACCTTCGCGAATGTAATCTTGAATCAGCGGGGTGCCGAGCAAAATTTCCATCGCTACACGGCGGCCTTTACCGTCCGGTGTCGGGATCAGCTGTTGCGCCACGATGCCTTTCAGGTTCAAGGACAAGTCCATCAACAATTGACTACGACGATCTTCGGGGAAGAAGTTGATCATCCGGTCCAGTGCCTGGTTGGCGTTATTGGCATGCAGTGTGCAAAGCACCAAGTGACCAGTTTCAGCAAAGGCGACTGCGTGGTCCATGCCTTCGCGGGTACGAATTTCGCCGATCATGATGACGTCGGGCGCCTGTCGCAGAGTATTTTTCAGCGCCATTTCCCAACTGTCGGTATCAATGCCAACTTCACGCTGGGTGATGATGCAGCCTTCGTGTTTGTGCACGAATTCAATCGGGTCTTCAATGGTGATGATGTGGCCAGATGAATTCATGTTGCGGTAGCCGATCATGGCTGCCAAGGAAGTCGATTTACCGGTACCGGTCGCGCCTACAAACAAAATAATGCCACGCTTGGTCATCGCCAGTGTTTTGATAACGGCAGGCAGACTTAATTCTTCAATGGTCGGAATGCGGGTCTCGATACGACGCAACACCATGCCGACCTGATTACGTTGATAGAAACAGCTAACGCGGAAACGACCAACGCCGGAAACACCGATAGCAAAGTTGCACTCGTGGGTTTTTTCGAACTCTTCGCGCTGAGCCGGGCTCATTACGTTCAACACCAGGTCACGGCTTTGTTGCGGTGTGAGCGGGTTTTGCGTAATTGGCGAAAGCTTGCCATTCACCTTCATTGAAGGCGGCACGCCTGCGGTAATAAAAAGATCGGACGCTTTTTTATGCGCCATCAATTTAAGAAACGAGGTGAAATCAATGCTGCTCATGGCGAACTCCGTGAGTGATGAAACGTGCCCGGGGAGCCCGTTTCCTTCAAGTCTGTCTAAGATACCGCAACTCGGGCATGGCGTCTGCCCGTGAGTAAGGTTTGGCTGGGCCGGTATCGATTCGTTCACGTTTGCGTGAACGAATCGAGGGTAATAAGGCGCCTGTAGCAATGCTAGGAACCCGATTTCTTAATCGAAAATACGCTTGTCTTTGGCGTATTCTTGTGCCTGATTCTTGGTCACCAAGCCGCGTTTGACGAAATCGAGCAGGTTTTGATCGAGCGTTTGCATGCCGTAGTTTTGGCCGGTTTGGATGGCCGAATACATCTGCGCCACCTTGTCTTCACGAATCAAGTTACGAATGGCCGGTACCGCGACCATGATTTCATGAACGGCAATTCGGCCGCCGCCGACTTTCTTCAGCAGGGACTGTGATACCACCGCACGCAGGGATTCCGACAACATTGATCGCACCATCGGTTTTTCACCGGCGGGGAATACGTCGATAATTCGGTCCACGGTTTTGGCCGCCGAGCTGGTGTGCAGGGTGCCGAACACCAGATGGCCGGTTTCGGCAGCGGTCAGCGCCAGACGAATGGTTTCCAGATCGCGTAACTCGCCGACCAGAATATAGTCGGGATCTTCCCGCAAAGCCGAGCGCAGGGCTTCATTAAAACCGTGAGTATCACGATGCACTTCGCGCTGGTTCATCAGGCATTTTTGCGAGGTATGCACAAATTCAATCGGGTCTTCGACCGTTAGAATATGACCAAACTCGTTTTTATTCACGTGATCGACCATCGCCGCCAGCGTGGTGGATTTGCCGGAACCGGTAGGTCCGGTCACCAGGATCAAACCCTGTGGTTGATTGATTAATTCCTGGAAGATTTTTGGGCAGGCCAGCTCTTCCAAGGTCAGAATTTGGCTTGGAATAGTACGAAATACTGCGCCAGCGCCGCGATTTTGATTGAAGGCGTTAACGCGAAAACGTGCGAGCCCGGGAATTTCGAAGCTGAAATCGACTTCCAGAAATTCTTCATAATCGCGACGCTGTTTGTCCGACATAATGTCGTACACCAAGGAGTGCACTTGCTTGTGATCCAGCGCCGGAATGTTGATGCGACGCACGTCGCCATCGACACGAATCATCGGCGGCAAGCCCGCAGAAAGATGTAAATCCGAGGCTTTATTTTTTACCGAAAAAGCCAGTAATTCTGCGATATCCATTGCCAATCTCCCCTAAAGTGCTAGTCGTATGGTGGCACAAGCTATGTCCTCAGGGCAGTATAACCCTCTCGACGAACTCAACAATCCCCAGCATGAATAATCCGTTAGACCTAGCCTATCGCAAAATCCTGCATCAGATAGATAACGCGAATCACGCCGCTGAACGGCCACAGGCAGCGCGTTTACTGGCCGTTTCTAAAATGCAGTCGGCCTCGGCAGTGCGTGACTTGGCCGCCTTGGGTCAGCGTGCTTTCG
This sequence comes from Arenimonas sp., assembly GCA_043721835.1. Lineage (GTDB taxonomy): Bacteria > Pseudomonadota > Gammaproteobacteria > Xanthomonadales > Xanthomonadaceae > Arenimonas. Next base: position 36,524 of record JAYSQD010000045.1, read on the forward strand.
GCGAAAATTACGTGCAAGAGGCCATCGCCAAACAACGGGAGCTGCAAGATTTAAAGTTGGAATGGCATCTTATCGGCCCGCTGCAATCGAACAAATGTGCCGAGGCGGCCGCGCATTTTGATTGGATACAAAGCCTGAGCCGACTCAAACTAGTCGAGCCATTGAATCGTTTTCGGCCTGAGCAACGCGAACCCTTAAACGTACTTATTCAAGTCAACATTGATGGCGAAACCAGCAAATCGGGCTGTTCACCTGCCGAGATTGACACGATCGCCGCTGCGATCATCAACGCGCCACGTTTAAAACTACGTGGCTTGATGGCCATTCCCGAACCATCGCCCGATCTGGAAAAACGCCGTGCCAGTTTTCAGCAATTAAACAACCTGTGTGAACAACTCAGAGCACGCTATACCGAATGTGACACGCTATCGATGGGCATGAGTGATGATTTTGAACTCGCCATCGAGCAAGGTTCGACCCTAGTACGCATTGGCTCGGCACTCTTTGGCGCGCGAAAACCCTAGCGCCCGACTTCATCGACACACCATAATGATTTCCAACTTAAAAGAAACTTCCCCATGCCCTCACATTCCAACATAAACATTACTTTTATCGGCGGCGGCAATATGGCGCGTAGCCTGATTGGCGGGCTGATTCAAAAAGGTGTGCCAGCGGAAAAAATAAAAGTCTCCGAACCGGTCGCCGTATTGGCAGAAGCTTTGGCGAAAGATTTTTCGGTAGCCACATTTAGTGATAATCCAGAAGCTTGTGCAACGACCAATATCTGGCTATTCGCCGTCAAGCCACAAGTCATGAAAAGTGTCTGCCAACAATTATCGCCGTTAGCGCAAGCTAACAAACCGCTGATTGTTTCGATTGCGGCCGGCATTACTTCGCAACAATTAGACATTTGGTTGGGTGGCAATATGCCGGTAGTAAGAATTATGCCCAACACTCCGGCATTGCTCGGCGCCGGTGCCAGCGGTTTATTCGCGAATGCCCATGTCAGCCCAGAGCAAAAACAACATTCCCAGGATTTAATGCAAGCCACCGGCATTACCGTCTGGATTGAAAATGAAAACCTGATGGATGCTGTTACGGCAGTATCGGGCAGTGGGCCTGCTTATGTTTTTTTATTGGCCGAAGCCATGCAGGCGGCAGGTGTAGCGCAAGGTTTGTCGGCAGACGCAGCGCGTGCACTCACCAATCAAACTTTATTGGGCGCAGCGCGCATGTTGAGCGAAACCGCAGAGCCTGCCGAGGTGTTGCGGCAACGCGTAACTTCACCCGGCGGCACTACGGCAGCAGCCATTGAAAGTTTTGAAGCGCAGGGGTTTCGAGGTATTGTCGGCAATGCCATTGAAGCCGCCACGCAACGCGGACGGGCATTGTCTGCGGCCAATGATTGATTAATGCACACCCTTACTAATTATATTCTGTGGTTACTGGCGAGCATTACCGGTGTTGTGTTTGGAATATTTCTCGCATCTTCGCTCGACCTTCATGAGCCTTTGTATATTTTTTTGCTGGCTGGATTTTTTGGAATCATCTTTGCAGTCATTGCTTATAACTTTACTAAGTTTTTTATCAACAAAATCAGTGGCCGCATGACCTACTTGTTCGCTGGAATCATCGTTTTGGCAGCAATAGCGGCATCGGCATTTCTGATTATCGAGGCCTACATATGAACATGAAAAATGTGGCGCAATTGCCAAGCATTGTCTTCGTCCTGCTAATGCTACTGGTTGCCAATGTTGTCAGCGCACAATTTATGAAATCCGGCAATATTCGCGTCTATGCCAACGCAATGCTGAGCTCACAATTAAACGCGCAAGTAGCCCAGCAATACGGCATCACCCGCTCGGCATCGCGTGCGTTATTGCATGTCGTGGTGCGCGAAGGCACCCCGGGTAAAGACAAAACCCTGCCCGCCACCATTACCGCCACCGCCATTCGCAAAAACGGCGAGCGCAGCGATATCAATATGCAGCTCACCAAAGACAATCACGAGGTTTACTATCTGGGTGAATTGAGTGTCGAGGGCAACGAATCGGTTAATTTCGAAATCACGGCCCAAATCGAAAAACAAAAACCCCTGCGCATGACTTTTTTTCAGGAGTTTTTTAGCCCGTGACTTTATTAATGGTGCGCCACGGACAAGCGAGTTTCGGCAAGGCCAATTACGACGAATTATCCGAGCGCGGGCACTTACAGGCCTACCACTTGGGTCTTTGGCTTGCCGACCATCAACATCAATTTTCGCATGTTCGCATCGGCGCGATGCAGCGGCATAAACAAACGTTGGACGGCATTGCAAAGGCATATCAAGAACGCGGCCTCTTGTTGCCAAAAGCTGATATTGACGCCGACTTGAACGAGTTTGATCACGGCAGCGTATTCTCCGCATTTATGCAAAAAAATGCCGACAGCGCCATTGTAAAAGCCGCCGCCAGTGGCGAAACCCGGGCGACTGGCGCCATGGTGTATGAGGCACTGCTAGCATGGATGAATAATAATCTTGGTGATTTGCCGGAAAGCTGGAATAGCTTCGGCGCCCGCGCGCGTCAAGCTGCGACAAACCTGCATGATGAAACCGAAGGTGAAACGCTGGTTGTCAGCTCAGGCGGTCTTATTTCGCGAATCGCACAAGCCGCGCTTGAAGTGCCCGATCATCGTGCCATCGATTTGAATATCTCGCTGCGCAACTCGGCCTTAAGCGAATTTCATGCGCGTGAAAAACAATGGCGGCTAGGAATGTGGAACGCGCTCCCGCATTTGCATAATGCCAAAGACATGTGGACGTATTTCTAGCAATCGTGGGAGCGGCGTAAGCCGCGAAAGATCTACGACCAACTATTCGCGGCTTACACCGCTCCCACGGTTCTTAATTTGAATTATGCTGCACTTAGCCAGCATAGCTTCCAGGACATATCATGAATTCACTTTTCAGCTTCTCACCGCGCGCCCTTGAACTTCAGCGACAACTGACTGCCTTCATGGCAGAGCATGTGTATCCGGCAGAAAAAGAAGTAGCAGCTTGGGATGCTGATCCTATAAAGCGCTGGACCACGGCGCCGGTGATTGAAAGCCTGAAAAAAGAAGCAAAAAAAGCTGGGCTCTGGAATTTATTTCTTCCAGACAAGGCTCATGGTGCAGGCCTGTCCAATCTTGATTACGCACCACTGGCAGAACAAATGGGCCGCGTGTTGTGGGCGTCGGAAGTATTCAACTGCAATGCACCCGATACCGGCAATATGGAATTGCTGGCGCATTTTGCCAGCGCCGAACAAAAGGCCGCATGGCTAACACCACTACTCAATGGCGATATTCGCTCGGCGTTCGCAATGACCGAGCCCGATGTGGCTTCTTCTGATGCCACCAATATTGCTCTGCGCATTCATCGCGATGGCGATCTGTATGTGCTCAATGGCCGCAAATGGTGGATTACCGGCGCTGGCGACCCGCGTTGCAAAATCCTGATCGTAATGGGCGTTGCCAATCCCGAAGCCGACAAACATTCACAACATTCGATGATTTTAGTGCCGATGGACACTGCCGGTTTGCAAGTTGTTCGTGCGCTGGAAGCTTTTGGTTTTGATGATGCCCCCAGCGGCCATGTTGAATTAAATTTCGACAATGTACGGGTACCGAAAGAAAATTTAATCCAGACCGAAGGCAGCGGTTTTGCGTTAGCACAGGCGAGGCTTGGCCCGGGCCGCATTCACCACTGCATGCGTTTGATTGGCTTGGCACAACGCGCTTTGGAAATGATGATTCATCGGGCACAAACTCGGGTCGCATTCGGCAAACCGCTCGGTGCGCAGGGTATGGCACAGGAAGCGATTGCCTTGTCACGCTGCGAAATCGAACAGGCGCGTTTACTCACCTTGAATGCGGCGGCAAAGCTGGATCAAGGCAGTAATAAAACCGCCAAAGACGAAATCGGCATGATAAAAATCATTGCACCGCGTATGGCCTGCAACGTGATTGACCGCGCCATTCAAATGCATGGCGCCGGCGGCTTGCAAGACCCTTTTCTCGCACACGCTTTTGTCGGAGCACGTTGTTTACGACTGGCAGACGGCCCCGATGAAGTACATATCGCATCTCTCGCACGTTCGATGCTGAAACCTTAATGCTGCTCTGTTGGAATGGCTTCAGCCGCGATTAGAGCTCACATGTAGGAGCGGCTTTAGCCGCGATAGAGCTCACATGTAGGAGCGGATTTAGCCGCGATAGAGCTCACACGAAGTTAGTAAGCGCTCAAGATAAAAAGAAAACACAAAGGTCAGAAAGCAATCACAAAGGTCACAAAGAAAAATGTTTCGCAGCGGCGGCTCTACCCGCGATTAAATTTTGCGAAAATATGATAAGTTCAGAAAATAAATACACGAGACCTCCCAATGACAACTCTCGATCTCGACGACGAAATACTGGCCATCTATCTCGAAAAACATCTCGACGGTTTTCGCGGACCATTGACTTCAAAAAAATTCAAAGGCGGTCAAAGCAACCCGACCTATTTGCTAGAAGCACAAAGCGGCAATTATGTGTTGCGTCGTAAACCATTGGGAAAACTGCTGGCATCGGCGCATGCCGTGGATCGCGAGTTTCGTGTGCTAACAGCATTGCACGACAGCAACGTACCGGTCGCCAAGCCTTATCATCTTTGCAAAGACGACACTATTATCGGTTCGATGTTTTATTTGATGGAATATATTGATGGCGATATATTCTGGGACCCATCATTTCCGGATTTTAATCCTGCGCAGCGCACAAATTATTACGATGCCATTCTAAAAACCATGGCGGCCCTGCATTCGATCAATATTGAATCGGTTGGCCTGAGTGATTATGGCAAACCGGGCAATTATTTTCCCCGACAAATAGCCCGCTGGTCGGAACAATATCGTGCCGCAGAAACCGACGATATCGATGCAATGAACAGCCTGATCGAAGTACTGCCACTTCGCTGTCCCGATGATGACGGTAGTGTTGCCTTGGTGCATGGCGATTTCCGAATCGACAATTTAATGTTTACTAAAAACAAGGCCGAAATAGCTGCCATTGTTGATTGGGAATTATCAACGCTGGGCCACCCGCTCGCTGATCTGGGTTATTTCTGCATGGCATTACGTTTACCCCGCAACCCGGCCCTGCCCGGCCTGGCAGGATTAAATCGCGAAGATCTCGGCATCCCAAGCGAGAAAAAAATATTGCAGCGCTATTCCGAACTCACTGGCCGCGACATTCCGGAAGATTGGCCGTTTGTATTAGCCTTCAGTTTTTTTCGCCTCGCCGCCATTGCCCAAGGCGTTGCCAAGCGTGCGCAACAAGGTAATGCATCAAGTGAACAAGCGATGCAGGCGGGGCAGATGACTGCATTGTTGGCGCAAATGGGATTAAAGGTACTGGGTGACTAACGAACATAATACAAGGTTGCCGGCCGGGACATTTTCAAAGTACATTCGTTTTTATATTTTTGGGGTTTATCTAAAGGGGATGTAATGCGCAAGATTATTTTTATTTCACTATCACTGATGGCATCGAGCCAAACTTTCGCCGGTCAATGCGAAGACAATTACACCAAATCGGGCAATATGTTCAAAGGCAATGTCTATAACAGCTCTGTCACAGTATCCAATCTTTCCATGAAAGACGGTATGGGCCAAATACGCGGCATTATGATTAGTGAAAAAATGGATGTGATTACTGAAGATGCAGATTCAGGCATCATGCTAGTCGAGCAACGTGGCACGAGTACTAGGCGCCCCATCCCCGTCATCATTACCTTTAGTACCGAAGGCACTACTGCGAATGTAGATATGACGGTAAAGCCCGAGAAGGGCGTGTTCGCAAAAGGCGATGAAATTAAAACCTTTTTGTGCAAATTGTTAGTGCAAGTAAAAGGTGGCAAGGAAGGCAAACAGGCTGGCAGTAAGGGCTCAAAAACACAAAATGTTGCCGACACTACTAATCGCGACGTCTATGTCTTTTCGCGCGAGATCGCCAACGAAGCCAAGAAAAACGCAGTTGCAGTTAATGCCCGCCACAAAGGCCGTTCGTACTCTTTGAAGGGCAAGATTGATTACATCCAGGAAGATGGAGAAGACTACAACGTCTCATTTGCCATCCCCGAGCAGTACGGCCCAGGAATGATAAGCCTACCCGGCGATGCTCCATTCCGCGTTGGCGTCGCCTGCCTGTTCCGTCCGAATCAATTGGCCTGGGTACTCACGATGAGAGAAGGCCAGTCAGTGAAATTTATTGGTAATTTCTATCGTTACGATAATATGAAGAAAATGGTCTGGCTGGAAAATTGCAAACAGGTTAATAAATAGTAAGCTCTCTACTATTTTCTGCTTACACCAAAAACAGCGGCCAGTGGTCGCTGTTTTTTATTGTGCATTACGATGCCTTTGTCCCCGGGTCGGTGGAGCGTGACCCGGGCTACTGGATTTTGAAGCGCTGTGCCGCAATGCTGCGAAAAAACTACATTCGATCCAGCGGGCTGGTGGTGTATTGAATATCGTGACCCACCTGAGTGTAGATCATCGTTGTATTTAAATTGCGATGACCCAGCAATAGTTGAATGGTGCGGATATCAGTCCCTGAGGCTAATAAATGGGTAGCAAATGAATGCCTTAGCGTATGAACGCTAGCGTGTTTATATATTTTCGCTAAGGCCAATGCGATCTTGAAAGCCTTCTGCACGGTCGAATCAGGCGTATGCCAACGCAGCATTCGTCTTGTTTCCGGGCAGGGCCTTACTGCTGTTGACGGGAATACAAACTGCCAAGCAATACTTTTTGCCGAGTCAGGATATTTTCGGTGCAAGGCGCCTGGTAAGGGTGCATACCCACGGCCATGTAGAGCATCGTATTTGTACAAAGAAATAACGCCCAGAAGATGTCGTTGCAAGGGTACCGAGAGACGCAAGGGCAGCAAACTGGTGCGGTCCTTACTGCCCTTTCCACTACGAACACTGATGGTATTAGCACGGAAATCCAGATCTTTAATACGAAGCGTCACTGCCTCGGTAACGCGAAGTCCGGCGCCATAAATCAATTCGGCGATCAGTCGCGGGGTACCGGACATATATGAAAAAACCAGCCTCACTTCTTCTACCGTCAACACCACCGGAATACGGCTGATATATTTCACACGACGCAAACCTTCAATACGTCCGACTTGCATTTCAAGAACATCGCGATATAAAAACAACAGCGCATTCAATGCCTGTGACTGGGTTGAGGCGGCAACATTTTTTTCTACTGCCAGAAAATTGATAAAAGGCGCGATTCCATCAACCCCTAAATCGCGAGGATGCTTAAGCCCATGAAAGCGAATATATTGACGAATCCAGAACCGATAGGCCTCTTCAGTTCGCCGGCTGAAGTGCCGCCGACGGCAGACAATAGACACCTGATCCATCAAACGCAACGGGGCGGAAGTGATCGATACAATACCCCATGACGGTGCTCCTCACGTGGTTGAAAAATCACACGTTAACTCAAAGTGGAGCGCTCGTCAGCCCCTAAATAGCACGACTTTGAATCGGAAGGCTTGATCCAAAATTAAGAAGCGCCATGATCGGTCATCGCCCTATTTTGGGTGGGCATGCGTTCGGTTCCCATGTGATGAATTCATTGCTGAAAACATTAAAAATGCGCAGCTGGGATACACAACAATCGAGTATCGATAGTTGGGTTTGGCGGATACCACCAAAGAACGGTGGGATCCACCCTACGAGTCTTTTGCAAAACGTAGGGTGGAACCGCCCGCTCTTGGCGATTCCACCAAATATTGCGACCTTGGTGGGCTTGGGGGGCTTGGTGGATACCAGCAAACTGGTACCTTGGTGGCTTGGTGGATACCACCAAAGAGCGGTGGGATCCAATGGAATGGACTCCCCCTTCTTGCGGCATCGCAATGTGCCAGACTGAGGTGTCATCAACAGTCACAGAAGAGGGAGTCCGGTATGAAGA
>JAYSQD010000046.1:0-37979 GCA_043721835.1 Arenimonas sp.
ACCAAGAAGTCGACAAAGCGTAAACGCGGCCTTCGCGCGACGAACATCGTTCGCAAAGAAGATTCCGGCCGTTTAGACCGCATGTTGCCTTACCTATAAATCAGGAGATTGAACTATGGCACGCGTAAAACGTGGTGTTACGGCTAGAGCCCGTCACAAAAAAATTATTAAACTCGCGAAAGGCTATTACAATGCCCGTCGTAAAGTTTTTCGTGTAGCAAAGCAAGCCGTCACGAAAGCCGGCCAATATGCCTACATCGGTCGTAAACAGAAGAAGCGTCAATTCCGTAGCTTGTGGATCGTGCGTATTAATGCCGCCGCCCGCATTTATGGTTTGAGCTACAGTCGCTTCATGAATGGTTTGCTCAAAGCAGACATCAAGCTTGACCGCAAGGCGCTGGCTGATCTCGCAATTCATGACATCAATGCTTTCGGCCTAATCGCCGAAAAAGCAAAGAGCGCACTCGCGGCGTAAGCAATATCGTGGGTCGCGGCTTACGCCGCTCCTACATGCAACACGCAAGGGGAAAGGCGCAAGTCTTTCCCCTTTTGTTTTTATAAATCCAAGTATTAAAACGAGATCGGCATGAGTGATATCGAAGCGGCAACCCAATCGGCACTACAAAGTATTGAAGCTAGCATTTCACTAGATGAGCTTGATCAGTTACGCGTTAACTTGCTGGGCAAATCCGGCAGCATTACCAGCCAATTAAAACAGCTCGGCGCATTGCCACCCGATCAACGCAAGCTGGCTGGCGAAGCCGTCAATCGTTCGAAAGAACAATTAGCGGATGCCATTTCAGCGCGCAAACATATTCTGGAAGAAGCCGCATTCGAGCATCGTCTTGCGTCGGAAAAAATCGACATTACTTTGCCCGGTCGTGGCAGCGAACGCGGTAATTTGCATCCGGTTTCGCGCACGCTTGAACGCATTACCGATATCTTCGCGCGCCTGGGTTATCAATTGGCCGATGGCCCTGAAATCGAAGATGATTTCCATAACTTTGAAGCCTTGAATTTCCCGCCGCACCATCCGGCACGCGCCATGCACGATACCTTTTATTTTCCTGATGGCCGCGTCTTGCGCACTCATACCTCCGGCGTGCAAGTTCGCTTCATGACCGAAAATAAACCACCATTGCGAATGATTGCTGCCGGCAAAGTCTATCGTTCCGATTCCGATCAAACCCATACACCGATGTTCCATCAGGTTGAAGGTTTGTTGATCGACGAAACCTCGAGCTTCGCCGATCTAAAAGGCACGCTAACCGAATTTGTCCGCGCATTTTTTGAACGTGATTTCGAAATGCGTTTTCGCCCAAGTTATTTTCCGTTTACCGAACCCTCGGCCGAAGTGGATATCGCCTGGCAACAACCGGATGGCAGTACACGCTGGTTGGAAGTATTAGGTTGCGGCATGGTGCATCCGAATGTATTGCGAAACTGCGGCATTGACCCGGAACGCTACACCGGTTTTGCCTTCGGCTTGGGTGTAGAACGCTTTGCCATGTTGCGCTATGGCGTCAACGATCTGCGCAGTTTCTTTGAAAACGATACGCGGTTTTTGAAGCAGTTTGCGTAGGGTGGGCCTTGGCCCGCCAATATGCTTGTCTCAAATTTAATTTGGTGGGCCAGGGCCCACCCTACGGATAAAAAATGAAATTCCCGGAAAGCTGGTTACGCGAACATGTAAAAGTTGATGCTACTCGCGAAGAATTATCTGCGCGACTAACGGCCATCGGTCTCGAAGTAGAAGCGCTTGAACAAATTGGTGCTGAACTGAAAGGCGTTGTGGTTGCAGAAATACTTTCGGCGGAAAAACATCCCGAAGCTGATCGCCTGCAAGTATGCAGCGTCAATATCGGCACCGGCACGCCGGTACAAATTGTTTGCGGTGCTCCCAATGCTCGTGCTGGGTTAAAAGCGCCGCTGGCGACCGTTGGCGCTTTATTGCCCGGTGGTCTGGAAATCAAAGCCGCCAAACTGCGTGGAACCGAATCTTTCGGCATGCTGTGTTCGGCAAAAGAATTGATGATTGATCCGGATGCTTCCGGCTTGTTGGAATTACCTGCCGATGCACCTGTAGGCACTGCGCTCGCGCAATATCTCGGTCTGCCCGATGCCAGTTTTCAATTGAAACTCACGCCCAATCGTGCCGATTGTTTTAGCGTGCGTGGCGTTGCCTTCGATGTGGCCGCCGCGTTTGGTGCACAAGTCGAAGCCCTGCAAATCCCGGAAGCTAAAATCACTTCAAACATAAAATTCGACGTCCAATTAAACGCGGGTGCCGATTGCCCACGTTATTGCGGCCGAGTAATTGAAGGCTTAAACCAGAATACAAAAAGCCCGCTCTGGCTAACTGAAAAATTGAAGCGTGCTGGCTTGCGTCCAATCAGTCCGCTGGTCGATATCACCAATTTCATCATGCTTGAATTAGGCCAGCCAATGCATGCCTTCGATGCCGATACGCTAAGTGGTCCAATAGGCGTGCGCTACGCGAAAGCCGGTGAAAAATGTAAATTGCTCGATGAACGCGAAGTTGAATTAGATGCCGGTTTTCTGACCATTACCGATAATGAAAAAGTCGTGGCATTGGCCGGCGTGATGGGTGGTTTTGACACCCGCGTGACTGAAAGTACGACAAAAGTATTTTTGGAAGCCGCGCATTTCGCACCGAGCGCCATTATTGGTCGCTCACGTAAATTAGGTATGCATACCGATGCTTCACACCGCTTCGAACGCGGTGTCGACCCTGCCATGCCGCGCGTTGCGCTGGAGCGCGCCACTGAATTGGTTCTGCAAATCATGGGTGGCAATGCCGGTGAAATTACCGAAGCCGAGTTAGCCGAACATTTGCCGAATCCTGCTCCAGTTTTATTGCGTCGTTCTCGCTTACTGCGCGTGCTTGGCATTAGTGTTGAAGATGCAAAAGTTGAGCGCATTTTCAAAGCGCTGGGCATGCAGGTACGCAATGTTGATCAAGGTTGGCAGGTCACTCCGCCGACACGACGTTTCGATATTGAAATCGAAGAAGATTTAATCGAAGAAATTGCCCGCATTCACGGCTACGAAAATATTCCGGTCAGTTTGCCCTCGGGACAAATTTCATTGGTCGCACCTTCCGAAACGAAAGTCGATGAAGCCAGCGTTCGTCACCAGTTAGCCGCACGCGATTATATTGAAAATATTAATTACGCTTTTATCGATGCCGAGCTATTAAAAAACTGGCAGCTTGAAAATAATGCCGTTGCTTTGGCCAATCCGCTTACCAGCGAATTGGGCGTAATGCGCACCTCTTTGTTGCCAGGTTTGGTAGAAGCCTTGCGTCGTAATCTGGCGCGTCAGCAAAATCGCATTCGCCTGTTTGAGCTTGGTCGGGTATTTCATCAGTCAGCAGAACAGGGCGCAGCACCAATTGAAACCCGCCGTATTGCCGGTGTGATTTGTGGCAATGCCAATGCCGAACAATGGGCAATAAAAAATAGTGAAGCCGATTTTTATAATCTAAAAGCCGATGTTGAAAGCTTGCTGAAATTAGCTAATTTGAACGCGGAGTTTGTGGCTTCCGATGCAAGCTTTGCCCATCCTGGCCGCAGCGCAAATATCATGCTGCAGGGCAATAAAATCGGATGGCTCGGTTATCTGCATCCACGCCTTGTTAAAACTTGTGACATAGGTGCTGAGGTTTTGGCATTTGAACTGGATCTGGCGGCAGTGACAGAACGCGCAATACCGTTCGCCAGCGAGCTTTCGCGGTTCCCGTCTGTCCGCCGGGACCTTGCGCTGGTCGTACCGGAAAGCATGCCTTGGGCAGCGCTTGAGGGCAGTTTGAAACGTGCTTTGGGCCCGCTGCTGCGTGAAGTTCTCCTGTTCGACCGCTACCTGGGTACTGGCCTCGAACCGGGATCAAAAAGTTTGGCTATGGGCTTGATATTACAAGACGTTTCCCGCACCCTAACCGACCTAGAGTCAGAAACAGCCGTGCAAAAAGCACTGGCCGCACTGGCCGAAGATTGCGGCGCAAAATTAAGAGGATGAGCCTGATCGATGTCAGTGCTCTACAGGGGACGATATGGCGTTAACTAAAGCAGAAATGGCCGAGCGATTATTCGAAGAAGTGGGTTTGAATAAACGTGAAGCAAAAGAATTTGTCGATCTTTTTTTCGATGCCTTGCGTGAATCGCTCGAACAAGGTCGCAGCATCAAATTGTCCGGTTTCGGAAATTTTGATTTGCGCGAAAAAAACCAACGCCCGGGTCGTAACCCGAAAACCGGCGAAGAAATTCCAATATCTGCCCGTCGTGTCGTGACGTTCCGTCCAGGTCAAAAACTGAAGGAGCGCGTAGAAGCTTATGCTGGATCCGGGCAGTAATCGCGAATTACCGCCGATTCCGGCGAAACGCTATTTCACCATTGGTGAAGTGAGCGAACTGTGTGACGTAAAACCGCATGTGTTGCGGTATTGGGAAACCGAATTTGAAAGTTTGTCGCCGGTAAAACGCCGCGGCAACCGTCGTTATTACCAGCGCCATGATGTATTGATGATTCGCCAAATTCGCGGCTTGCTATATGAAGAGGGTTACACCATCAGCGGGGCACGTTTGCGTCTTGAAGGTGAAACCGGTCGTATGGAAGCGAGCATCTCGGCACAAGTGATCAAACAAGTGCGCATGGAGCTCGAAGAAGTTCTCGCTTTGCTCAAACGGTAGGGTGGGCATTGCCCATCTTTCTTTTACATGATGAAAATATTGGAGTCGATTGTGATCCCGTATTCCATATCCCAATTATTTATAACACCTGAAGTAGGGGCGCATGCTTGCTGCGCCCAAGTTTGTTCGCATCCCTTGGGCGCAGCAAGCATGCGCCCCTACGGGTTTTGTTTGTGGCAATAAATCAGACCTGCATCAGCTATTAAATATTCATGGTCGGCCATGCCCGCCCTACGTTATAATTCAGGCACGTCGGGGCGTAGCGCAGCCTGGTAGCGCATTTGCCTGGGGGGCAAAGGGTCGTGGGTTCAAATCCCGCCGTCCCGACCACTAGTTAACGCATCACTTCAAAAACCCCCAAAATAAAAATCCGCCGAAAGGCGGTTTTTTTTGACTTTGAATGTGGGGCCCCCCCGGCCTTCGCCGGGGCAGGTGCGAGGCAGGCCCGAAATGTGCGAGTTACTTCAAACTATTCGGGCCTTATGGCCCTCCCACGTCATGTAACTAATTAGAACATTCTCATCCCCGCGCAGGCGGGGACACAGTGCCGGTGCTTTAGTGCATGAAGTCACTGGGTCCCCGACAAGAGCATTCGGGGATGACGATTTTTTTAATTTCGTAATGGCGAAAGCTGTTTGCCGATCATATAATTATTCCAAAGGCTAGCTTTAACATCAAAAACTACAACGCACACCCGTTACCACTTGTCTTGGGTTACCCAACAAAATGCCGCGCGTTCTATCAACAATATATTCGCGGTCGATCAGGTTTTTGATCGTGATAAAACCACTCCAACCCTCAAGATTCGGTTCGTAATTAAGTGTGGCGCTATACGTGGTGTAGTCGGCAATTTCTCCCAACTGTCCATTGCCATTAACCGCAGCGAATGGCGTGTTGGCGAAATCGCTGAATTGCGAGCTAGTGCTTTGCATCTCAACCGAAGCGTCCCAAGCGCCCTTGGCATAACCCACGCGTAAATTGGCTGTCGTTTTTGGGGCGTATGGCAAGCGCTTGCCATACGTACTGCCACCAATAATCGCACCGCCTACCACAGCAATGAAGGGGCTTTCCTGGCGAGCGGTTGGCAACCATGTGAATGCCAGGTTGGCATAGAATTCACCTTCGCGACTCTGCAGTGCCCGCTTGTTCCAATTGAATGCAGCCTCAAAACCTTGATACAAAGCTTCGCCTTGCGCGAGCGGGGTAGAGCCACCCGCAATGGAGCCGACCACCACCTGATTACTGAAATCATTGCGGAAGTAAGTCGCTTCATAATCAAAATTTTTCGCCAGCTTTCCACGCAAACCGATTTCAGAATTACGGCTACGTTCGGCATCAACATCAACACTACCACCGGCATTGTTAATAATGTCTTCCACGCGCGGTGGTGCAAAACCTTCATGGCTGCCTGCGAACAAAGTGGCGACATCAGAAAATTTATAGACCATACCCAGACCGGCAACGGTTTCATTCATCTCGCTGCGTGCCGACAAATTAGTTAGCTTGTTAAGGCGGAAAAAGTTGATACGTTCCTGGCGGATTGAAGGCACCAAGCTAAAATCATTCCAGGTAAATGTGTTGCTGATAAAAGCCGAAGTTGCCTGGACTTCGCGACGATTATTTTCAGCTACAGTACCGATGCGAGCGGTGGCAGTGGCGCCATTAATTTGGATACGTTCTTGTACTTCGGTGTGATAACGCAAGCCTGTCTCGAGGGTGCTTTCCGATCCAAATAAACCGTGTTGCAAGCTTAGGCGTGGTTCGATTCCGCGCGTGTAATAAGCTCGCAATCGCCCCTGTACCGAATTGCAAGTACCCGGATTTATCGCTGCACCGGCAAAGCGGGCATCACGAAAAGCATTGCCGCATTGAGTGTCGGTGGTGGTGCTCGATTGACGCCACCAATCACGCAAAAAGTCTGAGTAATAAGCCGTCGTATTGAGTTCGCTGTCGGCATTAAAACGCCACTCATGCGTAAGCGATACCGCGTGATGCTCAATGTCGAAATGATCATTGTCAAACGGGTTATATTGCGCACCAAAATTTCGCAACTCGGAATCGGTAATACCGGTATAACCAACGTCGGAATCTTCATTCATTATATTTGCGCGAATAGTAATAGCCTGGTTGTCGCTTATGTCGACAACGTACTTGGCAAACAGATCTGATTGCTTCAAGTGGGCATTGTTACGTGCGCCGTCGCCTTGTTTATGATTGAAATGAAGCAGAAAGCCATTGGCGCTGACGGCCGCAGACATGGCCAAATAATCACGCGTGCCCAACGATACTTGTGTGTGACCTGAAAGATCTTCGGTTGGCTCGGGCGTAATGTAATTAACAATGCCGCCAATCGTTTGTGGGCCAAAGCGCAAAATACCACTGCCTTTTAATACCTCGATGCGGTCATAGCGTTCAATTGGCGCGTGGTAATAACTGGCATTGTCGCCATAAGGCGAGTGCATGGCCGGAATGCCATCTTCCAAGAGCAACACCTTGGTTGACCGAGTCGGGTTCAAGCCACGAATGCCAATGTTCGGGCGCAGGCCGAAACCTTCTTCATCCCTTACATTGACGCCGGGTACTTTGCGTAGGGCTTCATTCACCGTTAGAACACGACTCGATTGCAGTTCGCTTTGGTCAATAATCGTGGCGCTGCCTGGCGCTTTGTCTTGTTTATCGGCCGCTCCAATCACTTGAACAGTGGCAAGCGTTGCTGATTTTTTATTTCCATGGCCGGAGTCCGGGCTTTCAATATCAGGGGTTTCAATAAGGCTGTTGGCCAACACCGTAGGGGCGGCCAGTGCTAATACCATTGCCAGGCTAAGTTGATTAAGCTTGAACATACGTTTCCAAACGAGAGTGACTTATTAATTCAAATGATAATCGTTATCATTTGAAAGTGCAAACGCATTGGTCTAGCGCAGCCTGTGGGCGAGGGCCTAGCGCTCAAATCCCGACGAGCAAACGCTATGTACCAGTTCCCCGACTGTGATTGGGCAACTATTTTTTACTGGTAACAAACGGCAATATTTTTTTACCGTAAGCACTTAAGTACGGCGAAATTTCTTTCAGTAAAAATGTGTTTTCAAATATATCCAGATTGTCCAAAGCGCGCATAGCGTGGTTGCTGCAACGCTCGCGAATAAAAACAACTTGGTTCTTCTCGAATTTCATCTGGTTGTAAACAAGTTGCTGATCGTCACTGGTATTTTCTTCAATGAAACCGGCTCTGCACTCTTCGTACAAACCAATGGAATCTTTAAAATAACTTTCGTTATCATCGCTTACCCGGTCTGGTTTGGTTTTCTTTGATTCTTGCTTGAGACGGGCAATTTCTTTATTGATGCGGGCAATACGTTGCTGCATTACTCGGTTGTGTAATACAGCTAGCCCTCTTGATGTGAAAATGGCGGTCTTCTTGATCTCGTCACCGTTGGCTGCATCAAAGTTAAAATATTGGCTATAGCCCTCACAATAAGCGCCGCAGCCTTCTGCGTTTATTTCAATACTGAGAATCTTTCCGTCATTGCGCCATACCGTGTAGCGAATATCAGACTGACTACTAGACATGCTCTCGGGTACATTTTTTATACCTGCTTTAGCACTTTCCGGCGCTGGCATTTCAAGCATGTCAGTATAAATCGATGTATTTATTTTTAAGGCGACTTCTTTGTTGCTCGACTCCACGTAAGGCATCTCACCATTAAATACCAATGATTTAACAGTGAAAGAGTTTGCTTGCGCAATACTGCTGGCCAGCAATAAAAAAACGGCAAATAGGCGCATTGATTTTCCGTATTAAAAATTAGTATCTAAGCCAGCGTCTGCATGAACGCTGCTGAAGGCGGGGGAATGCCGACCTTCAACACACACACACATTGCCTTCAATCAACTATCAAACAAATCCGCATTCAAGGCCTGTGTCGTTGCAGAACCACTGCGCATCGCGGCTGCATGCGTGTGAATTCTTGGTAATAGGCGGGCAAAATAGAAGCGGGCGGTTTCGCGTTTCATTGTTTTGAAATCTTCGTTGTGGCCACTTTCATTTGCGGTGGCGACCGAACGGGCCCACCAATAAGCCATCACGACATAGCCCGAATAAAACAGGTAGTCATAAGAAGCCGCGCCAACTTCATCGGCATTGCTGGTGGCTTTTTTGCCGACTTCCATCGTCAACTCGCCCCACTGCTTGGTCACTTCCGCCAATGGCAATACAAATTCAGTCAGCTCGGATTTAGTCGCATTGGCTTCGCAAAATTGTTGAATCATTGCCAGGAAACGACGCATGCCGGTGCCTTGTTGCTGCATGATTTTACGACCCAATAAATCTAGTGCCTGAATACCGGTAGTGCCTTCGTAAATCGTGGTGATGCGGGCGTCGCGGGCTAATTGTTCCATGCCCCATTCCTGCACATAGCCATGGCCACCAAAACATTGCAGCGCATGATAAGTACATTCATTGGCCCATTCGGTTAGCAAGCCTTTTACGATAGGTGTGAGGAAGCTCAGTAATTCATCGGCCGCTTTACGTTCTTCATCATCGGTGCTGCGCTCCAGAATATCGACTTGCTGTGCAGCATGCAGTGCCATTACGCGGCCACCTTCGGCTAGTGCTTTGCAGGTTAGCAACATGCGGCGAATATCGGGATGCACAATGATAGGATCGGCCGGTTTGTCGGGAAACTTGGCGCCCGATAGCGAGCGCATCTGTAAACGATCGCGACTGTAAGCGAGAGCGTTTTGGAAAGCGCGATCAATCAAGCCTAAACCTTGCAGACCCACCGCCAAGCGCGCGGTGTTCATCATGGTAAACATCGCGTTCAAGCCTTTGTTGGCCTGGCCGATTAAATAACCTTCGGCGCCATCAAAATTCATTACGCAAGTGACCGAACCATGGATGCCCATCTTGTGTTCTATAGATCCGCAAGACAGTGTGTTTTTCGCGCCCATACTGCCGTCGCGCGCGACTTTATTTTTCGGCACGATAAATAAAGAAATACCTTTGGTGCCAGCAGGTGCATCGGGTAAGCGGGCCAACACGAGATGAATAATATTGTCGGTGAAATCGTGTTCGCCACCAGTAATAAAAATCTTGGTGCCGGTAACCGAATAACTACCTTCGGCATTGGGCTTTGCGGCTGTTTTCAACAAGCCCAAATCCGAACCACAATGCGGTTCGGTCAAACACATGGTGCCGGTCCAGCGACCTTCAATAATGGGTTTGAGAAAGGCTTCTTTCTGCCAATCTTCACCATGGTGTTTCAAGGCTTCAGTTGCGCCATGCGAAAGCAAAGGGTAGTTACCCCACGCCAAGTTGGCAGCATCAATCATTTCCTTGAAAACGGCGCCTAATGACTCAGGCAAATCCTGACCGCCCATGGCCTCAGGCGCAGTCAAGCCACTCCAGCCACCATCGACAAACTGCGCGTAAGCTTCCTTGAAACCGGGCGGCGTTGTTACAGCACCCGTGTTCTTATCGTGAACACAGCCGTGCGCGTCACCCACGGCGTTCAAAGGAGCGAGTACGGTTTGGGTAAACTTTGCCGCTTCTTCCAGCACCGCGTCCATTAACTCGCGGTCGGCATTGGCAACACCCAGTTTTGCGAAAAGTTTTTCCGATTCCAATACTTCATACAGGGCAAATTTCATGTCGCGTTGTGGAGCGGTGTAGTTATTCATAGAGTCATAGTTCCAGTGTTATCGCAGGGTGCCACTCAAGCCGGGGACGGCATTGAGCGCGCTTTCGTATTTGATTTCGTAGCGACCACGCGGCTCGTTGCTGGTGATTTCACCGCTGAGTTTATAACTGAGGCGGCTACGATTTTTGATGGCGGTATTAATCGCGTTTTGTGCCGAAGTATTCAAACGGAGATTTTGCAGAACAATTTCATTGGAGCCGGGGCCAACACTTATTGATGGATTAAAGTCGAGCGTGGCCGCGTCAATATCGCCAAACTTCAAGTTCCCGGTAATATGCGAATAATTAGTCGAAACAGTACTGTAATTTTGAATGCGGAATTTAACACTCACCTGACCATCGGCCTGCAATACAATTTCCTGCACACTAACCTGCGGCGGAAATACGCGTTTTACCGTGCCGCCACAGGCGGCCATGACCAACATCAGGCAAATCATGATTATTTTTTTCATAGAGCCTCGTTGAATGTTTTTGTGTCGCCCATTGCTAACCCGCCTAGATTAACAAGTTCAATGTTTTATAGGGTGAAAAAAATGGGTGAATGAGTGGACAAAATTCCGATTTGGATCAGAACCTCGATAACCAATCTGCCGCCGTCTTTTGTTCTGGTCCGCATTGAAGACCAAAACTATTTACTTATGGTCGTCAATCAAGTTGTGGGCTAATAGCCGCGTAGCGGGCAGATGCGCGCAAAATAAAAAAGCCTGCATTTCTGCAAGCCTTTGATTTAAATGGTGGTAGAGAGGCTATCGAAGTGTCCCCTGAGAGGGGCTTGGGGGCTGGTTTTGCGCAAACCTTTATCCGGAGATACCCCCAGATGTACCCCCAGTTTCCCTAAGTGACGCTTAGGCGGCTAGCGTATCTCTCGCTGAAACGCGGTCGTTAATCCATTGTCCGACCTCACTCTCTAGCCAAGCGGAAGAGCGTTCGGTGAGTTTGATTACCTTTGGGAATTCTCCCTTGGCAATGAGGGCATAGAGGGAGCTTTTCTTGAGGCCGGTTAGTTGTTCAACATCGGGGAGGCGTATCAATTTAATGCTTGTCTGCATGGTTGCGGGTTCCTTTAGGTAATTATGGGAGCGCCTAAGTTTTCCTTAGGCACGGCAAGGCACCGCCAGCCAATAGGCGGGGCACCGGCACGGGGGTAATCACGCGTTTCCTATCAGTAATATGACCCAACGGAAATTTGCGCTGTTCTTATGGTCGGGTTACTTGGACGGCCCGTGGCACCGCCTTAGGAGGCTTTAGTCGAAAGCTGCATTTGATAGAGCATCGTGCGCCAGAAAATTTGCCGATATTTTCTCGGTAGTAATCCAGCTGATCGCCGTTCAATAAATGCGTGTGCTCGTTGCTTGTAGCGTCTGCGATGATGTTGGCGACATTAACGCTGTCGCCGCCTCGCCCACCATCTCGGCAAAACGTATGTTTAAGCCTTTTGTCGGTATTGAAGAAGAATGCGCGCGGCATGCCTTGGCTAGTTATTTTTGCAAGGTCTTTGGAGTGCATCCTGACCACTCCTTGATCATCTGGAAGTATTAGAGAGGCTTTGTCACGTGAAATTTGAATGCTGTAGTTCGGGGTATTTTTATCGTCCATGTTCTCCTTTCTGCGATAGTTGCCCGTGCCACGCCGCCTAGCGGGTAGTTGGTTCGTTGTTTTGGGTTATTCAGGTGTCCGAATCGGACAGGCTTAGCTGCCTTACTAGAGGCCTTGCAGCTCAGCCAGCCTCCCTATGTCGGACAGCTGATCAACAATGGTTCTATGCTGATAGGTCTTCATAGATCCCAATCAAGGCGTCTGCTGTCTCATCATTAATCTCTTGTCTTAGCAGCTCGATTGCTTGTCGAATAACGTCTTTGGCGGGGTTGTCTAATAGCTTGGCAAGTTTCTTTGCTAACTTTTCTGCCTGATGTTGTAGCAAAAGATCAGCACCCAGTGTCTCTTGCCAATCGCGTTGAGCATTGCCGCGAGCGTACTTCCATTTCGGCCATCCGGTGCCAGAGTCACATGCTCGGTCTGGGTAGCCTCTGAGAACCACTGTAGGCATCGTGCGCATCATTCGGCTTACTGTGTCACGCCCCACGCCAAACTTCCCTTCCATGCTTCTTGTGGAAAGACCTAAGGGCATCTGAAGTCGACCTCTGTCAGTCATGGCGGCTAAGTATTGCCAAGCGCATTCACTTGCTTGTTGCTTGTGCAGCGAGAGCTTTACGCCGTCGAGGTTGACCAGCTTTGACACAAGTACTGCTGTCTCCCAAGTCATCTCCAAGGTGCGCGTAGGGATACTTTGGCGGCGTTCGAGAGCGTAGGCCCTGTATCGGTGATGGCCGTCCACTAAATACAGTTCTCCATTGATCTTCGCTGCTAGCACTGCGTCAAGCTGTTGCGTAGTGCTGATACTTAGTTGTTGTCGAAGCCTGGTTGTGTGTTCGGTGTTCAGAGCATCCTGCTTATGCTGGTCTCTGGATGGGACTACGGCTTGGTCGCGCGGCTGTAATGCCTTGTCTATTTTTATTTTGCTACGGGCAACGTCTTTGACTTGCTGTTCTCTTAGGGCGGCTAGCGTTTCATCCAAATTCTTCATTAGCGTCCCCTACGGCTCGGGGTTGTTCAGGATCAAACGGTTCAGTACTTCAGAGTTCGTGAGCTGACGGCCTGAGGTTCTTTCCCATCGGCGTTGCCACGCTTTGAGTAGATCGAAAGCTGCAAGCTCGAAAGTGAGCTGGCGATAAATCAGTATTGGTCTATCGGTTTGAATCGGTGCTGCTTTGCTTTCAGCCATTCACTCTCCTAGGTTATGGGTGGATCATCTGTAGGTTTCCTCTAGAACCACTGTTATATCCATTGCCGTCCAACAGCGGCCTTCTATTCTCAAGAGGCACCGTTATATCGGAAGCCATTGGATGTTGCCGCATTCCAGTGATCGTCTTCTCAAGACCGACAGTTATATTTGTCCTGCCGCTCGGGTGTCTTCTCAAGAGCTACACTTATATCTATTTAGTTAAGGAAGTCAGTGGCTATTCCTGCACGCCAGCGGTCATCCTCTCAAGAGTGACTGTTATATTCGAGAGGGGGTTCCCCCAAGAGGCAACGTTATACCTATTCATTGGCGGAAGTCATCGGATATTCCCGCACACTAGCGGTCATCCTCTCAAGAGCGACAGTTATATTTGTCTAGGTACTGTGCTTCTTCTCAAGAGCCACGGTTATATCTGTACCGTGGTGGAAGTTAGTGGCCGTTTCAGCACTCCAAAGGCCGTTCAACAGTTATATTCAGTCGTTTAGATGGACTAACATCTTGGTTAGGCCAGAGTATGGATACTAATAACACTTACTGCCGGAGGCTCCATGCGGATTGATAAGGTTAAGATCAAGAACTTCCGTCTTTTGGAAGATGTTGAGGTTTCATTCGAGAAGTTGACGACAGTCATCGTTGGTCGAAATAACAGTGGTAAGACTTCACTGACTGAGTTTTTTGATCGGATGATCGGCGAAAGCCCAAGTAAATTTAAGCTCGAAGACTTTTCTGCAAGCGCCCGTCCGAAGTTCATTGAAGCGAAGAAGCTTAGGCAGGCGGGGGCAGATGTACAGGTAATTCTTGCCGCACTACCAATAATATCTGCAACCATAACGCTTAGCTATGAAGCGACATCGCCAAATATAGGCCCGCTATCGCCGTTCATCATTGACCTCGACCCAACTTGTACTACTGCAATACTGCGATTGGATTACCGTGCGAACCTCGCGGGTCTTCCAGAGCTTCTTGACACTCCAATTGGACAGGGTGAAGCCGAGGAGGCTGTAAGGATATTTAGGAGTCTGAAAGATTTTGTTGAAAATGCCTACTCTTTGCACGTTGTAGCAATTGACCCAACAGATGCAAAAAATGAACGTAAGCTTGAAATTAAAGATGTCAGTGCGTTATTTGGATGCGGGTTTATCAGTGCGCAGCGCTCCCTAGATCAGCATAAAAGAGGCGAGCCAAATGTTCTTGGAAAATTGCTTGAAACCCTTTTTAAGACTGCTTCAAATGTCGCCGCTGCACCCGAGGATCAGGACATAGCTACGGGTTTGAAACTTGCCGTTGAAGAAATTGAGAAAAAAATTCACGGTGATTTCAATGAAAAACTGACAGCGTTACTCCCCACATTTGATAAGTTCGGATACCCCGGGCTAAGTGACCCGCATCTAAGAACGGAGACAGCACTGAATGTAGAGAGTTTGCTTTCTGAGCACACAAAGGTTTTCTACACGGGCGCTCACGGTATCCATTTGCCTGAAGGATATAACGGGCTTGGGACGAGAAACCTGATTTTCATACTTCTACAGTTACTTACATTTCACAAGACTTTTAGAGCCAAATCGACATTTGCTGGCGTACACCTGATTTTCATTGAGGAACCAGAGGCACATTTACATCCTCAAATGCAGGAGGTGTTTATCAAACAGTTGACTGATGCTGTCGCTACTTTCTCGAAAGATTATCCCGAGGGCTCTAAATGGCAGGTGCAGTTTGTTGTGACTACACATTCTTCACATGTTGCGAACGCTGCCACATTTGAAGCAGTTAGATATTTTTTTGCAAAACCTTCGACGGATGGGATAACCAATCGAACCCTTGTTAAAGACTTTAGGCAAGGGCTAGATGCCATACCAGCGAAAGATAGGAATTTCCTTCATCAGTATATGACGCTAACAAAATGCGATTTGTATTTTGCAGACAAGGCAATTATGGTGGAAGGAGCTACTGAACGTTTATTGATGCCAAAGATTTGTCAATTGGTTGATGTCGACTTGAATCAGGAGGCCAAGCTTAATAAGCAATATCTAACTCTTATCGAGATCGATGGGGCGCATGGAAAGTTATTTTCGCCTCTTCTTGATTTTCTGGAACTTAAAACGCTCGTAATCACAGACCTTGATGTGCTGAAACTACGCGAAGCAACGGAGGATAAGCCTTCTAGATGGGTAAAGTGCTCATACTCAAATGGTACCCAAACTGGAAACAGTACAATTAAGGATTGGTTTAATATTCCCAAGGGCGACCAACTTTCGCTTGAAAGCCTTAAGAACAAAACTGGGGCAGAGAAAATAAGTGGTTATCGACGTATTGCCTATCAAATCCATGAAGTCGGCTCATCGTTTTGTGCAAGAAGTTTTGAAGATGCACTTATTCTGGCGAATGCGACACATTTTGATCTTGAGAATCAGGATGACTTGGGAGATAAGGCTTGGGAGCGCGCACAAAATATGCCTAAAATTGAAACGGCTCTCCAATTTGCTATCGATACCCAAGATTGGACTGTGCCTCTGTACATTAAGGAAGGACTGATTTGGTTGTCAGAGCCACCGCCACCGCCGTCTGCGCCAGAGCCAGAGCCAGTAGCGCCATTGCCACCTATGCCAGCACCGCCAACTGTTTTTGTTTAATGAGGTTTGACTCGATGTCCGACGAACGAATAAAACAAAATCCTGCTGAAGCAGCCGCAGCCATTGCTCAGCAGAAGGTAGATGAATTAATCGATGCAGGTAAGAACTTTAGACTTGAAGCAGGGGCGGGCGCCGGTAAAACCTACTCTCTAGTTGCAGCGTTGAAGAGGCTCATCGCCGAACGTGGTGCAGAGTATACCCAAAAAGGTAAGAGAGTGGCCTGCATCACTTATACAAAAGTCGCGCGTGATGAAATCCTTAATGAGATTGATCAGCACCCTGCAATCCTAGTTGAGACAATTCACTCTTTTTGCTGGAGCGTTATGGCTCGCTTTCAGGGGCAGTTGAGGAACTTAATACCTGATTTTGACCGGTATAGAGAAAAGGTAATTGAGGCAGGAGGCATTGATAACAAAGTTGTTGAGTATGACTTGGGCTATTTTGGGATCGATGAAAATAAAGTCACACTTTCTCACGATGACGTACCTGAGTTGATGGCAAAACTTATGGAGCTCCCAAAATTTAGGCAACTATTTGTTGGTGCGTATCCTGTTTTATTTGTTGATGAATACCAAGATACCGATGCAAGTTTCATGGAAGCCATAACTAAACATTTTTTCCATACGGAAGAAGGGCCGCTCATAGGACTTTTCGGTGACCATTGGCAGACCATTTATCGCGATGAATTCTCTTTGGTGACATTTCCAAATGTCGAAGGAATAGATAAGGGAGCAAATTTTAGATCTGTTCCCGCAGTTGTTAATGTTCTCAATAGGTTGCGTCCTGAATTAACTCAGGCGGTTAAAGATACTGAAGCTGCTGGCGAGGCGAGAGCCTTCCACGCAAACAATTATGTAGGTGAGCGTACTAATGATAGAAACTCAAAAGGCGATGTGTTGCCACCTGTAGCACGCCAGTTTCTTGCAGCTTTGAAGGAGCGTCTATCGAACGATGGATGGGATTTCCATCCCAAAGTTACAAAGATACTTATGCTCACTCATAAGTCGCTAGCAGAGGAGCAAGGCTACCCGAACATAGTGGAGATTTTTAAGGGACGAAATGATGATTTCGCCAAAAAGGAGGATAAGACGCTAAATTTCCTAGTTAGTGTAGTGGAGCCTATGTGTAAAGCATACGAAGAAAAACGCTACGGTGAGATGTATGCGGTATTGGGAAGGCCTCAGATGATAAGAAATCATAGGGATAAAGAGACGTGGAGCAGAGATATGGCTGTGCTCGGGGAGCTTCGTAAGAATGGTACCGTCGGTGAACTGCTCGACCATCTAAAAAAGACACAAAAGCCTCGATTAACCGACGCAGTTTTGCGACGAGAGGCTGAAATGGCAGCTTTTGATCCAAGCAGCGGAGTCGAAGAGCCAAAGTCGATTCAGCGCCATCGCAAACTACGCGAGGTTTGTTATTCTGAGATTGTAGAGCTTGCAAAATTTATAGAAGGCTTTACGCCTTTTGCTACTCAACATAGCGTCAAAGGTGCTGAGTTTGAAAATGTCTTAGTTGTGTTGCTTGGAGGATGGAATCATTACAACTGGCCAAGAATGTTTGATTTGATGAATGCTGTTGATATTCCTGAAAATCATAAACAAGGTTTTAGTCGTGCCAGAAATCTCTTCTATGTAGGAGTGTCGCGGCCAAAAAAACGTCTCGCGGTACTATTGACCCAAACGTTATCCAATACTGGTATGGCCAATTTAGAGAGACTTTTTGAGGCACAGCACGTTCATGCCCTCAATATTTAAAGATAAGCATTTTTCAGGGGTGCAAATGAGCTTGTTCAGCATGTGTGGCTGTGTATAAATAAAAAACAAAACTACAGAGCCTTGCTGGGATAGACGAAAAACATATTAGTGAGCTATACCTCTAGCTCGCTCTCCTGAACGGGGTCACGTTGCTTCCGGTCTTCAATACATCAAGATAGTCTGCCCAGAACTGCATCATCCTTTTCCTTTCCGGCATGAGCTTTGCTTTGTTGTATGTCCCTCTGATGGCGTTTGTGTCAGCGTGTGCCAATTGTCTTTCAATTGCTTCACTGCTCCACTTGCCCTCGCGGTGCGATAGCTCATGGAGTAGGGTAGATGCCGTATGCCTGAAGCCGTGTGCAGTGGCTTTGTCTTTGTATCCCATTCCCCTGAGGGCAGCATTTAGCGTGCCATCAGATATCCATTTGTGCCCAGTATTGCCCTTAAAAACATAAGTGCCGGTGCCTGAGTAAGCCTGTATCTCCCGCAGGAGTTTTATTGCTTGCTTACTGAGCGGCACATTATGGTCACCATTGGTTTTTACTTTCATGCGTTTAGCAGGAATCGTCCACTCGGCATTATCCAGATCGAACTCTGACCACTCGGCTTGTCTCAATTCGCTCGGTCTCACAAATACAAGCGGCAAGAGGCGAAGAGCTATTTCCGTAGGGTATGAAGTGCCGTGGTAGCCGTCTATCACGCGCAACAGTTCTCCCACTTCCTTAGGGTCGGTTAGATGCGGATGGTTGCTGCTCTGTGCAGGGGCGATAGCTCCCCTGAGGCTCGGGACGGGATCATTTTCACAGCGGCCTGTTCTAATCCCATATCTGAATACTTGGCTACACACTTGCATTGTGCGATGTGCGGTCTCTACTGTGCCCCGTTCTTCAATACGCTGTATACACTTTAGTATGTGCATTGCTGTGATTTTGTTAGTGGGCAGGCTGCCAAGCCACGGGAATATGTTTCTTTCCAGTCTGCGCATTACTTTGATCGAGTGTGATGGCGCGCGCTTTGCCATGTGTGACGTGTGCCACTCACGGGCTACTGCTTCAAAGTTATCTGCTTCCGCTGATCGAAGTGCTAGCCTCTCTGCGTTAGGGTCGATTCCCTTAATTAGTTTTGCTCGTGTCTCATCTCGTGCAAGTCTTGCCGCTTTCAAAGAGACTTCAGGATAGGCACCGATACTCTGTAATTTCTCTTTACCGTCAATTCTGTATTTGAATCGCCATAAGCGCGCGCCGTTTGCTTTCGCTAATAAATAGAGGCCGAGAGCATCGGAGTGCTTTTGCTGCTTCTCGGGGTTCTTGATGGCACGTATCGCTGTGTCGGTAAGCGGAATGGGGGTATCTCCATATGAGTTGAGGGCTTGTACCCCCAAAAGTACCCCCACGTTACTCAGGTTGTCAACGGAAGTTAGCGGACAGCAAAAGACAAAAAAGCCGGTATTAACCGGCTTTCCTGTGTGCTGTATGACTATGATGGAACTAGTTGGAACTATAAATGGTGGCCAGAGAGGGAATCGAACCCCCGACACAGGGATTTTCAATCCCTTGCTCTACCGACTGAGCTATCTGGCCTAAGTCACAAACGCCGACAGCTTATGGCGAGCCGCAAATGATACCGGCGCAGGGCATTTTTGGCAAGCTGTTCAGGGCTTTAAATCTGCGGTGAATGCCTGGTGTACGGATGCTTGGCGCTCACCAACAGACGGAGTAAGGTGTTGCCAATGCTAGTTGTTATGGAGATTGCGATGAATCGTCTGCTGCTTATATGCGTTGGTTTTTTATTGGTTTTAGTAAGTTCTACGGTCGTGAAGGCAAAAGATCGCGATTATTCCGCGCGATTGGCGCAGGTAAATCAATTTGCCGGAGAGCCGGTTCCCTATGTGCGTTTTGGTGTGCCGAAAACAGCCTATAACTGGGAGTCGCTGGGTGATACGGCTGTGTTGGTGTGGCATACCCGTACTAAAGCCTATTTAATAGATCTGCAAAAATCCGATAGCTGCCGCGATTTGGACCATGAAATCAAGATACGTCTTGATGATAACGTGAATGATCTGGATGCCCGCAATGGTTATCTTGAGTTACGCAATGGCGGCTGGTGCAAGATGATAAAAATTCGCCCAATCGATGTGGCGGGTTTGAAGCAAGCCGAAAAATTGAAACGCGACAAAAATGGCAAATAATTAAAAGTCGTGGGAGCAGTGTAAGCCGCGAATGTTCTCTGGAAGATTCGCGGCTTACGCCGCTCCCACGATTAATTTAACCCACGATCACACAGCATCATTTTCCGGCGCAACATAACCGGCCGGTTTTTCCGCGCCGTCGCCAAATAAATACTTTTCCATTTCGCCTTCAAGATACGCGCGATGTTTTGGGTCGAGTGGCGATAAACGGTTTTCGTTAATTAGCATGGTTTGGTGGGCGAGCCAGCTTTGCCAGGCTTCTTTTCCGATATTGTCAAATACTTTTTTGCCGAGTGCGCCGGGCCATGGAATAAAGCCGAGGCCTTCGGTTTCGATCTGGTTTTTTACGCAAAAAACGATGCGGCTCATGTTTGATCCTGGGTGTTTAAAGATTCGAGTAATTTTTTCACGGGTGCCGGTAAGCCGACAGAATCGAGCTTGTTCAGCGCTTGCCAGCGTGTAGAGTCCGTGTCGGCAATTCTATGCTTTGCTTGTAGGTCTCGCCAGCAATAAGGCTTGATCATTAGATGATAATGACTAAAAGTATGTTGAAACTCGGGCAGTGCATTATTATTTGTATCGTCATTTTTTACCAGTTGCTGCAAAAGCGGCTGTGCTTCATCTAGGTCGCTGACTTCCGGTAGTGACCACATGCCGGACCAAACGCCTTTTGCAGGGCGGCGCGACAATAAAACTTCGTCTTGATTATTAAGCAATACCAGCATGACGGTATGTCGGGTAGGAATTTTCTTTGTCGGTTTTTTTTGTGGTAGCTCCGCAACCCTATTTCCAATAAACGCCACGCATTTTTTATTCAATGGACATTTAATGCAACGCGGTTTGCTGCGAGTACACAGGGTTGCACCGAAATCCATAATGGCCTGTGTGTAATCGGCATTGCGTTTTTCCGGCAAACATTTTTCCGATAGTTCCCAGAGCTCTTTTTCAACGGCAGGTGTACCAGGCCAGCCACTAATACCGTAATAACGACTTAATGTGCGTTTTACATTGCCGTCAAGAATGGCAAAGGGCAGGTCATGCGCCTGCGACAAAATGGCAGCGGCGGTAGAGCGGCCAATGCCGGGCAAGGCCACTAATTCATCCAGCGTAATCGGCAGTTCGCCCTGATGCACTTCCATACAAATTTTTGCAGTGCGATGCAGATTTCTTGCACGGGTGTAATAACCAAGCCCTGCCCACAGCGCAACAACGTCATCGGGTTCGGCATTCGCCAGCGACTTCAAATCGGGGCAACGTAGAAGAAATTTTTCGAAATAGGGAATAACGGTGGCGACTTGTGTTTGCTGCAACATAATCTCTGAAAGCCAGACACGATAAGGTGTACGTGGGTGTTGCCAAGGGAGATCGTGACGGCCGTAGTTATCGAACCAGGTAAGCAATAAATCCGAAAACATTATTGGGCAGCATCCGGTGTGATTTCGATGCTGACGCCTTCCAGGCTAACATCGTCCAGTTGAATGATAGGCGTGTCAAATTGCCCTTTCAGTGGCGGTAATGGCGAGCCCTCTGCGTTTTCAACCCATTGTTGAATCTCGGCAATTTTTAACGAGCTGCTTAATTGGCTTTGCTCGATACTAAGTTTCAATGAAATAACATCTGAAAAATCTGCTTTACCCGAATAATTTAATTCATACGGAATATTTTTCGTTTGATGGTTCAATGGAGCTGGCAATGCTGGCCAGTCTTTCGGCCATTGGGCAATAATCCCCGAACTACTCAATTTCAAAGTATCGCCAATGCTTAGATTTAAACTGGCTTGCAAATTAGGTAGCGGCGATTCGCTAATCCAGCTCAGTGTTTTGCTATTGATATCGAAACTTTTTTCCAGGCTTGCAAAACTACCGCCTGTTTTAATTTGATAGGGCATGGGCTTGTCGCCAAGATTCACTTCACCTTTGCTTTCCAGCGTGAATTCAGAATTTAATCTGGCTTTAGCAATGTTTAGCGGGCCATTAAAACTAATACTGGTTTTATCCTGCTGAAAAATACCGGAAACCTGCGCCTTGACGGGCTGCTGGCTTTCCAAATGCGGCAGCGATGCGTTTATTTTTATTATCGAATAACCGGCATCAATAAGCTGGCCATTATTGATTTCAAGTCCGCGGGTAAAAGTGGGAACCTCGAAGGGTGTTTCAGGGCGCGTTGCTTGCCATGCTCGCAAACCGGGGTAGTTCAGAACAGGATCATCGGCCTCAATACGTGTGATATGCGGCGTGTCGCCCAGAATGGTACTCCAGGGTAGTGATATTTCAACGCGAGTAGCGCTGAGGAAAACCTTATTGTCTGCCGGATTAATTACTTTGAAATTTGGTAATACCAAGCGCGGCTCTGGCTTCATGGCATAACTTGGCAGGCCCTTGAATTCGAATTTCAAATTCAATTGTTCGCCAATTTTGCCCAGTACGGTATGAGTCAATTTGGTCGGTTCTAATTGCTTATTTACCCACCATGCGCCAATAGCCAAGATCAAGGCGAAACTGATGAGAAAAATCCAGATGCGGCGCGCGTGTTTGCTCAAATTCATGCGTCAATGCGTTCCGGCAGCAGCGCGTCAACAAAAGCTTCGGGATCAAATACCCGCAGGTCTTCCGGTTGTTCGCCCAGACCAACAAAACGAATCGGAATATTAAATTCACGCGCCAATGCAAACAGCACGCCACCTTTTGCGGTGCCATCGAGTTTGCTGACGACTAATCCAGTCACATTAACGGCGGCATGGAAGGCGCGTAATTGATTGATTGCGTTTTGGCCGGTCGTACCATCGATTACCATCAGCACTTCATGCGGAACTTTGATATCGGTTTTGCCCATCACTCGGCGAATTTTACCGAGCTCGGCCATTAATCCGGCCTGCGTGTGTAAACGGCCGGCGGTATCGACAATCAAGACATCGAAACTGCGTGCCTTGGCGGCCTGCAGTGCATCAAAGGCAACCGATGCCGGGTCGGCGTCTTGGCCTTGAGCAATCACCACTACATTATTTCGCTCGCCCCAGATTTTTAATTGCTCAACGGCAGCGGCGCGAAAGGTATCGCCAGCGGCCAGCATCATGCTGCGGCCTTCGTCTTGAAAACGACGCGCCAATTTACCGATAGTGGTGGTTTTACCAACGCCGTTGACGCCGACAGTTAAAATTACAAAAGGTTTTTCTACGCCATCAATTGAAAGTGGCTTGGCAATCGGCAGCAAAATATTGATCAGATCCTGGCGCAGGGTTTTCAATAAAGCTTGTGCGTCGGCGAATTCATGGACTTTCATACCGCGGCGTATTTTTTCGACAATTTCGCTGGTCGCTTTAACGCCGACGTCGGCCGAGATCAATGCGGTTTCGATAGCATCCAGTAAATCTTCATCAAGCTTCGGGTTTTTAGCAAATAATCCGCCGATGCCGATAGCAAACATGCTCGATTTCAGACGTTCGCGCCAACCCAGTTTGCCGGGTGCTGCCGGAGCGGTGGCGACAACGACCGCAGGAACAGGAACGATGGCGGCGGCATCATTGGGCAAAGGCTTGCCGAGCTCGGGAGTTACAGGTTTTTTCTTAAAAAAATCAAACATTGCTTCATTCAATCGCAGACAATAGGTCTAATCTTAACATTCAAGCCCAGATACCCGATGAATAAAGCACCGTTTGGACAAGTTCGCATTATTGCTGGCGACTGGCGTGGCTCGAAATTGCCGGTGGAGTCCTTCCCCGGCTTACGCCCCACTAGCGACCGTGTGCGTGAAACCTTGTTTAATTGGTTGCAATCGCAGATTGGCGGCAAGCGGGTTCTGGATTGTTTTGCGGGCACGGGCGCTTTGGGTTTCGAAGCGGCATCGCGCGGAGCGGCCGAGGTTGTGCTATTGGAAAAGGTGCCGGCACTGGCCAATTCCTTGCGAGAAACCACAGCACGATTAAAAGCTGTCAACATAAAAATCGAAACCAGCGATAGTTTTTCCTGGTTGCGTCAGCCCGTCAGCCAGAGATTTGATTTAGTGTTTATTGATCCACCGTTTGGCACCGATTACGCCCAGCAAATACTGCCGCTGATTAGCCCCTGGTTGGCCGATTCAGCTTGGGTCTATGTCGAAACCGGACGCTCAACCCTGATTGAAGTGCCAAATACGTATCAACTTTATCGCGAGGGCAGCACCCGCGAAGTCTGGTACCGGCTGTTTCGGCATGAAAACGCGGATTCCACTGCTACACTATCGCCTAGTTCATCAGGGACGCACGCATGACTCCAGCAAGTTGCCGTATCGCGGTGTATCCCGGTACCTTTGACCCGATTACCAATGGTCATATTGATTTGATTAATCGGGCTTCGGTGCTGTTTGAAAAAATTATTGTTGGTATTGCTGAAAGCCCTGGCAAAAGCCCGGCACTGCCGCTGGAAGAACGTGTGTCGCTCGCCAGAATCGCATTGGCGCATTGCACGAATGTGGAAGTGCGTGGCTTCAATACTTTGCTGGCCCATTTTGTTCATGAAGTAGGCGCTGGTGTATTGCTACGTGGCCTGCGAGCAGTGTCTGATTTTGAATATGAATTTCAATTAGCCAGCATGAACCGGCATTTAATTCCGGATGTTGAAACCTTGTTTTTAACGCCAGCCGAGCAACATAGTTTTATTTCCTCCACCTTGGTTCGGGAAGTCGCACGATTAGGCGGCGATGTATCGGGTTTTGTACATCCAGCGGTAGCAAAAGCCTTGGCAGCAAAATGGAAGCAACATTAAAACAGCAATAATTTAATTGAACACATAAACGGGGGTAAGACCATGGTACGTGCAGGATTTATCGTTTCATTAATAACAATAAGTGTGTTGCTGGCCGCCTGTGGCAAGAAAGAGGGCGAAAAAGCCGGTGGCGTTGAGTTATCAGCAGAAATATTGAAGGCACCTAGAGACGGCAAGGACGAATCCTGGCGTCAATATTGCGGGCTGCTTTCGGCGCAGTATCAAGCTCAAACTACCGGCCAGTTGATTCCTTATTATTTGCCGCGCGCCAGCATGGAGCCGGATCAAAAAGATAATCTCACGGCCAGTAAATATAGTCGCCAAATGGAAGTGGTCAATATGGCGGTGCAGCGCACCGTATTGCCGGGGAATATGCTGGTCTTCTGTTCGCCCGATAGTAAGACAATGGCAGATTTGGTCACCGAAGCTTTTGCCAATCCGCCAAAAGATGCGTTGAAAGATTCCAAAGTATTATTTATTGGCAAAGCCGATGATAACGAACGCGTTAAAGTGGCTGTTGAAGCGACGGGTGCACAACTTGTTTTTGTCGAAGCAAAATAAAAGTTTAGAAAACCGCACAGTTTTTGTGCGGTTTTTTTTCGGGTAAATCATGGCGCTTATCATCAACCAGCTTTGCATTAACTGTGACGTCTGCGAACCAGCCTGTCCCAATCAGGCCATCACGCAAGGCGAATCGATTTATATTATTCATCCGGACCGTTGTACCGAATGTGTCGGTCATTTTGACGAACCACAATGCGTCGTGGTGTGTCCGGTCGAATGTATCGACAAAGATCCGCTCTATGTCGAAACCGAAGAACAATTACTCGCGAAGCTCTTGGGGCTTCAGCAGGAGAATGCAGCATGAAGCGTTTCATCGTAATCGCCTGTCTGGTATTAAGTTTTGGCCTGCAAGCGAAAACCGAAAATAACCCGTCCCGAATAAAACTACCCGTTACCAAACCATCCGGCGCGGCTATTTCCTCTGCACATTTTTTGGCAACTCAAGCCGGTCATGAAATTCTGTCGAAAGGCGGTAATGCTTTCGATGCAGCCATTGCGGTTTCGTCGGTGCTTTCGGTCGTTGAACCAATCAGCTCCGGTATTGGCGGAGGTGGTTTTTTTCTTTTACACGATGCAAAAAGCGGTCGCGACATCATGATTGATGCGCGCGAGACCGCGCCAGCATCTGCCACCGCTGCTGCCTATCTCGATGCCAAAGGCGAGCTAGATCGGGACAAAGCCGAGAATGGGCCGATGTCGGCCGGTATTCCAGGATTGCCTGCAGGCTTGGTGCATTTATCGAAACGCTATGGCCGCTTGCCTTTGTCGGTTTCATTAGCACCGGCCATTCGCATTGCGCGTAATGGTTTTGATGTTTACCCCCGCATGGCAATTCAGTATGCCGATCGCAAAGACGTGATGGAGCGCTACGACGGAACCCGCAAGGTTTATCTAGCCGATGGCGATGGTCTGGAAGTTGGCGAGAAATTGCTACAACCTGATTTAGCGCACACACTCGAATTATTGGCGGCACATGGTAATGACGGTTTTTATCGCGGTGAAACCGCAAAAAAAATACTAGCCGATGTAAAAAAATATGGCGGCAACTGGACTGCGGCTGATTTAAGCAGCTACATAGTAAAAGAGCGCACGCCCATTCGTTTCAAATATCGCGATTGGGACATCGTGACCGCGCCACCACCCTCATCGGGTGGCGTAGTATTGGCTGAAATATTGCAGATGCTCGAAGGCTGGGATTTAGCCAAGCTCGATGAAGCACATCGTGTGCATATAGTGACCGAAGCCATGCGTCGTGCTTATCGTGATCGCACCTTATATCTGGGCGATCCGGATTTCGTAAAAATGCCGATCGCACGTTTAACCAGTGACGATTACGCTGCCGGATTGCGCGCCTCCATTCTTCCCGATAAAGCCACACCCAGTGCCATGCTGCCTGGGGCGAATCCGCCACTGGAAGGCGTTAATACGACGCATTTTTCAATCATTGATGGCGATGGTAATTTAGTTGCTGCCACACAAACGGTGAATCTTTCTTTCGGCTCCGGAATGGTGGTCGATGGCGCTGGTTTTCTGCTGAATGATGAAATGGATGATTTTGCTTTGCGTCCCGGCACTCCCAATGCTTTTGGTGTGCTTGGCTATGATGCTAATGCAGTAGCACCGGGCAGACGCATGCTTAGCTCGATGACACCAAGCTTCATGATCGGCAAAGATAAAATTTCAGTGCTCGGTGGCA
Organism: Arenimonas sp.; assembly: GCA_043721835.1. GTDB lineage: Bacteria > Pseudomonadota > Gammaproteobacteria > Xanthomonadales > Xanthomonadaceae > Arenimonas. The sequence goes on from JAYSQD010000046.1 coordinate 26,782, forward strand.
AAGGTGGCAGTCGCATTATCACGATGGTTTTGCTGGGTATGCTGGGAATCGAGCAGGGCCAAAGTTCGGAGCAGATTGTGGCGTTGCCGCGTTTTCATCATCAATATTTACCTGATACGATTTTCACCGAGCCCAACGCGTTGACGCCGGAAACCTTGAAAGCGCTTGAAGCCATGGGACATACCGTGACGGTGAGCCCGGCGAAGTGGACAAGCTTGATGCACTCGGTTGATTGGAATGTTCGCGACAATACATTGCATGGCGGTGCCGATCCTCGTAATGAAGTAGGTTCGGCAGTAGTGGTTCCAAAGAAAACTACAAACAAGAAATAAGTAGGTCGGGCCCCGGCCCGACATTATTGGTCCAACACCATTTCCAAGGACAAGCATGTCAAGCGAAGAAACTAAAAAACACTGGGTGGCGCATGCGCCGAGCATTCTCACCGGTTTGGCCGCCTTGGTGGCTGCCTTGACGACGGTCTATATCAATGTGCGTAATGACAAGTCTGCACCAACGCCTCTAGCGCGAGCAGCGCCCACAGCCATGTTGAGTAGTGCTGCGATGACGCCAAGTAAACGATTGCCCGTGCAAGCAAAAATAATTAATTTGCAGCTTGAACGTGTGCGTGTCGATAACGATGGCAGCATGGGAACGACCGACTGGACCTTCGATATACAAAATGGTGAACGCTCATTGTTCTCGGTGCCATTCAAGGCATTGGTTGATAATGCCGGCGAGAATATTGTTACACCAAAAGACGCCGCACTTGCACGCGCGAACGTGAGCATTGCAGCAGCCAATACGCCGGAGATTAATGTGCGTGGCTGGAAACAAGCTTGGTCAGGAAAAGCCAAAACACCCGATGTTATCGGAAAAGCAAAGTTGAATGCCGACGACGATAGCATGGTGATTGAAGTGAAATCCGAGAAAGCCGGTGGCGCTGCTTTTGTGCTTTATTTCAATACGCGTGTTGTTCAACAATAGTCTGGATAATTCATCATGAAACTCTGGTCAATACTGGGTAATTCGCAAAAGCTCGATGGCGGCGCCATGTTTGGTAACGTGCCTAAAGCCATGTGGGAAAAATGGATTACTCCCGACAGCGAGAATCGCATTCCACTGGCTTGTCGTGCTTTATTGGCCGATGGCTTGAATGGCAAGCGCGTATTGTTTGAAACTGGCATCGGTGCATTTTTCGACCCTAAAATGCGTGAGCGTTTCGGTGTGCAGGAAGCCGAGCATGTGCTCTTGCATTCACTGCACGTTGCCGGTTTTTCCGATAGCGATATCGATGTTGTCGTGCTTTCGCATTTACATTTTGATCATGCCGGTGGCTTGTTGAGCCCGTGGCAAGCGGATAAGTCGCCGAGTTTGTTATTCCCCAACGCGACTTTTGTCGTCAGTAAAGAATGCTGGTTGCGTGCTCAAAAACCGCATGCCCGCGATCGCGCCAGTTTTATTCCAGAGCTGCTGCCCTTGCTTGAACAAAGCGGGCGACTGGAAATTGTCGATGGTGAATATTCGCAAGCCCTTGGCCAATCGGTACGCTTCCATTACAGTCAGGGACACACGCCAGGCCTGATGCTAGCTGAAATTGTCGGTGCTAATGAAAACGGTGGTGTGGTGTTTTGCGCCGATTTAATTCCAGGCCGTCCATGGGTGCATTTGCCCGTCACTATGGGCTATGACCGTTTCCCGGAAATCTTGATCGACGAGAAGAAAGTTTTCTTGCATGACAAATTATCGCGACACGTAAGATTATTTTTCACCCATGATGTTGATTGCGCCATGGCCGATGTGCAATGCGATGAAAAAGGGCGGTTTTCAACCATGGCTGAACATCAATCACTGACTGCGCTTGAACTAAATTAATCTCGAAGGAAATTTTATGTTTAATAAAATACTTATGCTGGCATGTCTGTTTCTATTCGCCGCTTCTGCAGAAGCAAAAACCTATGGCGCCGCCATGCCCAAAGGGAAAGCGCTTGATATCGCAGCAGCAACTAGCAATATTGCCAATCTCAATGGCAAGCCAGGAAAGTTCAAAGGCCGCATTACCCAAGTCTGCCAGATGCAGGGTTGCTGGCTAGTGATCGAGTCAAACGGCAAAGCTGCCCGCATTAAAACCAATGATTTATTTTTTGTCCCGAAAGATTCAAAGGGTGAAGCGGTTGTGTTTGGCGAAATAAAACAAATTGAAATGAAACCAGAAATGGCCAAGCACCTTGCAGAAGATGCAGGAAACCCCGTGCTAGTTGCCAGTAATGAAATTCAAATTAATGCTACCTCTGTCACGATTAAATAATTGGGAAAATAATGACCACTCTGTTTTATGCCGGTTTATGTGTCCTGCTTTTGCTAGTGCTCTCTTGGCGTGTAGTGCAGCTGCGCCGCCTGCACAAAATCGGCATCGGTGATGGCGGCAATGTCGATCTATTGCAACGCGTCCGTGTACACGCCAACGCCGTTGAATACATGCCAATGTTATTCTTGCTATTGGGTGGTATGGAATTAAATGGCTATCCGCAATGGCTTATCCACGCATTTGGCGCCACCATTTTTATATCGCGTTGCGCCCATGCCTGGGGACTGAGTCATCAGAAAGGTGTATCAGCCGGACGCATGAGCGGCATGCTGATTACATTTTTATTGATGTTGAGCATGGCGGTGATTTCGATTTACGGTTATTTACAGGCGGCGTTTTTTGCTGTTTGATACATAGGTTATAGGCGTGGCACACCACAAAAAATTATTATGTGTCAGGCGCTTGATGCGCCTGAGGTATCCACACAAAAAGTGGTGATATTCATTCGTTGAGAGAGAACTTCCATTGCCCCAAGTTACGCACAAGTTGATCACATCCCCAAGATAGATGCGGATGCGATAGCATGCTCCGCTCAGTCTCTAGTAGGCAGTAGTTTTACCGAGGCCACCGCGTTATTGGCGGAATGCGTTTTGATATCTAATTCTACTGCTATTGCTTTTTGCCAGAAATCATCATCTGGCACGCCATCAATCACTACATCGCCCGAGAGAGTGGGTGCCTCAATAATACTGGCCGGGTCGGCAATAGTGACGGAGCTAAAAACGAGGGGACATAGGCATATTAAAGCCACACGAAAGATGATCATTATTGATACTTTTTATTGTCACCGGTGAAGACCTGGATGCGGAGTCGTTTAAAATGTTGCAAACTCCATATCCATGACAGGTGCTGCACCGCTTTTGATTACAGCTACCAGTGAAAGTCTTTCAGGTAGCAGCTTCGTATAATAAAACCGGGCTGTCAGTAATTTCGCATGGTAAAAGTCATGGTCGTCACTTTTCATTTCAATCGCAATCGCGGCCATGCGTGCCCACATCCAGGCATAGCTTAGATGGCCGATCAAGCGCAGGTAGGGCACCGAGGCGGCGCCAATTTCATCGGGGTTATTATGCGAATTTATCGCGATTTCCTGGGTCAGTGTTTGTACCGATTGAACACATGCAGATAGTGGCTCAATAAATTCCTGCATGGCAGGGTTTGATTTCTGGCTATCAATAAATTCGGCGATCAGTTTGATAAAGACAGATAATTTTCGGCCGCCGTCGCCCATTACTTTGCGTCCGAGTAAATCCAGTGCCTGAATGCCATTGGTGCCTTCATAAATCATATTGATGCGAGCATCGCGAACATATTGTTCCATGCCCCATTCCTGGATATAGCCATGGCCACCAAAGACTTGCAGGCATAGATTGGTGGTTTCAAAAGCATTGTCGGTAATAAAGGCTTTTACTACCGGCGTTAGCAGGCTGACAATATCTTCCGAGTGTTTTTTTATTTCGGCGTCAACACCTGATTCTTCCTGATCAATTAACAATGATATCCATACGGTCAAGGCGCGACCGGCTTCAGTGTAGGCGCGTGAAGTCAGTAGCATGCGACGAACATCCGGGTGTACCAGAATACTGTCGGCGGCTTTGTCGGTATTTTTTGCGCCGGTTAAGGCGCGGCCCTGTAAGCGATCTTTCGCGTATGCCGTTGCATTTTGCAGCGCAGTTTCGGCCAAGCCCAAACTTTGCATGCCAACACCCAGACGTGCCGAATTCATCATCACGAACATCGCTGCCAAACCTTTGTGTGGTTCGCCAATTAGCCAGCCACGGGCGGCGTCCATATTCATCAGGCATGTGGCGTTGCCATGAATGCCCATTTTATGTTCGATGGAACCGGCGTAAATGCCATTACGTTCACCGATTTCGCCATTGGCATCGGGAATAAATTTCGGCACCAGAAAAAGCGAAATCCCTTTGCTGCCTACCGGTGCATCGGGCAGGCGGGCAAGCACTAGATGCAGAATATTTTCGGCAACATCATGCTCGCCGGAAGTAATAAATATTTTTGTTCCACTAATCGTAAAACTACCGTCACCCACAGGCTGAGCTTTGGTTTTCAACAAACCCAGATCGGTACCCGAATGTGGCTCGGTGAGGCACATGGTGCCGCTCCATTGACCGGATATAATTTTCGGTAGATACAAATCTTTTTGTTGCTCGGTGCCATTGGCCATCAAACATTCATAGGCGCTGTGCGACAGACCCGAGTACATCAACCAGGCCTGATTGGCTGAATTGAGCATTTCATATAAACGATTATTGAGCAGGCGCGGTAAGCCTTGGCCCCCATAAGCAACATCGCAACTCAATGCAGGCCAGCCAGCCTCAGAAAATTGTTGGTAGGCTTCCTTAAAACCTTTCGGTGTGGTGACGACGCCATTGCCGTGAAAGGTGCAGCCTTCAATATCGCCTGATTGATTCAAGGGAAAGGCAATATTCTCGGCAAATTTTGCACCTTCTTCGAGCACGGCATTGATCGTGTCGGCATCAAGATCAACATACGCTGGCATCTGATTTAGTACGGTTTGTGCATCGAGTAATTCAAACATGACAAAACGCATATCGCGTAAAGGCGCGCGGTAGGTGGGCATAGTGTTTCCAGATATAGAATTAATTTGAAAATAACATTGCAGCAGTTAAGGAATTGTCACGAGATTAGCCGTAGGAGGGCCTTTAGGCGCGACCGAACCCGCCAGATCGCTCGAGCCTAAAGGTGCTCCTACGACAGAAATTTAGATCACAGTGCTGTGCCACAAGCATGCCCACAAGCCCACGCCCATTGAAAATTGTAACCACCCAGATGCCCGGTAACATCGACAACCTCGCCAATAAAGTACAGGCCGTCTATTAATTTTGATTCCATGGTACTTGAAGATAACTCCTGAGTATCGACACCGCCGAGCGTGACTTCCGCGGTGCGATACCCTTCGGTACCACTCGCAATTATCGGCCATCGGTTCAACACCTCAGCAATAATTTTTAATTGCTTTTGGTTGTGTTGTTTCATCGGCTTGTTCTCGAACTCCGTCTCGCAGAGTCTATGCGCCAAGCGCTTGGGTAAAACATCGGTTAAACAGTTTTTTAGTTCTGCGGCGGGATGTTTTTCTAATTGGGTTTGTAAAAACCTTTCAGCATCGATATCGGGCAGGAGGTTGGCATGCAAGGCCTTGCCCGGTTGCCAATACGATGAAATTTGCAATATGGACGGGCCACTTAAACCGCGATGGGTAATCAACATCGCATTTTTAAATGAGGTTTTACCGCAGGTCACTTCAACCGGTACCGACAGGCCGCTTAAATCCGCTAGTTGTTCCTGTGGTTTACCCGTGAGGGTTAATGGCACCAGTCCGGCGCGTGTCGGTAATATTTTATGGCCAAATTGTCTGGCGATTTCATAACCAAAACCACTTGCTCCCATGCTCGGAATCGACAGGCCGCCCGAGGCAATCACGCATTTGTGTGTTTCAATATTACCCTGCGATGTTTTGATAATAAATAAATCTGATTTTTTTTCAATGCTAGCTATCGAACAAGAAGTGTTTATTCGCACGCCTGCCCATTCACACTCATCAAGCAGCATTTTGACAATCTGTTTGGACGAATCGTCACAAAATAACTGTCCGAGTTCTTTTTCGTGATAGGCAATACCGTGGCGTTCCACCATATCGATAAAATGCTGCGGGGTATAGCGTGCCAGTGCGGATTTACAGAAATGCGGATTATTGGAAAGATAATTCGCAGGTGTGGTGCCAGTATTGGTGAAGTTACAGCGGCCACCGCCGGACATTAGAATTTTTTTGCCACAACGATTGGCAGCCTCGATCAGCAAGACCTTTTGATTGCGCTGGCCTGCCACCAATGCACACATCAAACCGGCCGCACCACCACCAATTATCACGGCATCAAAATGTGTGGGCTCAGCCATGATTCAATAGGAGTAATTACGTTGACCATATTTTAACGCGATTGGCGTCAAGTTGGCCGCTTTTTCCGTATAGTTACGTCTTTGTATGGAAAGGGGAATTACTATGAAAAAGTGGCTCGTTGGATGTTTAATCACCGGATTATTATTGCTGGTTGTGGGCGGCGGTTTGTTTTATTGGCTAGTCTGGCCTCGTATATCGGGTGTTGGAAGTGATTTAGTGGGACAAATTGATAGCTTGAAGAAAATTGGTGAGGCCGAGCAAACTATAAAAAATCAAGCCTCATTTACTGCACCTGTGGATGGAAAACTTTCGATTGCCCAAGTCACTGCTTTTGTAGCGATTCAACAAATCATTTTCGACAAAATGGGACCTGATTTTGCAGTGTTGGAAGAAAAATACAAAAAAATGGGACAGCAAGATATCAAATCCGCAGACCCCAGCATGAAAGATGTGATGGGCGCCTATGCAGATATCACCAGCTTGATGGCAAAAGCGAAAGCAGCTCAGGTGCTGGGATTAAATGCGCAAAATATGTCGATGGAAGAATATCGATGGATTCGTGAACAGGTAAGTGCGGCGCTGCCATACATTACAATGGATGCGCCTGTGCCTGCACCTGATGCAGCACCGATAGCGGCCGAAGAGGCAGTGACAGACAAGAATGCAGCTGCCGACAAAGCTGTGCAAGATGCCATTGCCAAGGCTCAACAGAGCGCTGCAGAAGCTGTGAAAGAAAGCATTCCCGGTGGCCAGCAAATTGGCGACGTTATGCAGGGGCCTCAAAGTGAAGCGGCTCGTGCGAATGTTGAATTACTACGTCCGCATAAAGAACTTTTGTTCAAGACGATGACAGCGGCTTGGTTGAGTATGTAAACCAGAATGCCTGAGACATCAAAAAGCCTTCCTGCTTAAAAGAGGAAGGCTTTTTTTGTAGGAGGGCCTTCTAGGCCCGATTGCTTGCAGACTTGTCGGGCCTAGAAGGCCCTCCTACATTAGATCTTTACCAACTGTTTGCCATAATTTTTACCGGTTAATACGCGGCGTAGTGCTTCGGGGAAATTCTCGAGGCCTTCGACAATATCGAGTTTACTTTTCATCTTGCCTTTGGCGGTCATTGCACCTAAAGCAGCAATCGCTTCCGGCGCGCGATCGAGATAATCAATAATTACGAAGCCTTCCATTTTTCCGCGAGCAGAAATCAGCGATAAATAATTGACTGGGCCACGCGCATCCTTACCCGCGTTGTATTGCGAAATGCCGCCGCACAAAACGATACGTGCTTTGAGCTTCAGGCGTTTCAACACGGCGTCCAGGGTTTCGCCGCCGACGTTATCAAAATACACATCAATGCCATCGGGACAATATTTTTTCAGGCCTTCAGAAATGTTATCGTTTTTGTAATCGATAACTTCATCGGCGCCGAGTTCATTTTTCACGAAAGCACATTTGTCCGGACCGCCAGCAATACCTATCACGCGGCAGCCGAGATTTTTTGCAATCTGCACAACGGTAGAACCAACGGCGCCTGCAGCGGCGGAGACTACAACGGTTTCACCGGCTTGCGGCTTGCCGATTTCAGTCAAACCAAACCATGCGGTTAAGCCGGTACCGCCAAATACGCTCAGTGCCCACGCTGGTTCCGGCAGTTGTGCTGCATCGAATACCCGCATGCCTTTACAATCGCTAACCAGGCTATTTTGCACGCCCATCATGCCGGTCACCCAAGCGCCGACAGCAAATTTTTCATTCTTCGATTCCGACACCACGCCAATCGCCGATGCACGCATCACCGCCCCCATTTCCACCGGAGGCCAGTAGGATTTTTGTTCGGTCATCCAGATACGCATGGCGGGATCAATCGAAATATAACGAACATCGATGCGTATTTGGCCATCCTTGAGTGCTTGATGATCTTGTGTACGAAGTTCGAAGTCACTGTCTTTGGGTTCGTCCTGTGGACGGGCAGCAAGATGCAAGGCGCGGTGTTGGTTGCTCATGGGGTTTCCAGAGTGAGAAAAGGATGGGTCGATTCTAAACCGGGAATGATCAAGGCGAGTTATCTGTTTGTGAAGTAGGGTGGAACCGCCCGCTTTTGGCGATTCCACCATGCATTACGATAGTCTTTCCATCATGCTTTGCAACGACGGGCAGGTTCGGTGGATTCCACCAAAAAGCGGTGAGATCCGCCCTGCAGCATTGCGTGTAATTCGTGGGCAAGATTATGGGCATCACCGGGCCAGCGGGCTGACAGGTAATGCCGGTCGCGTACAACAAAGCCGGGCTTTAGATTTTTCTCGCTGTCACGCGTCAATGGCAAAGGGCCTTCGATGAAGTCAACGGGATTTGCCAATGCATCAGTCACTTCGGCCTGCACGCTCTGATCGTAAGTTCGGTAATAATTTCCCAACCATGCGCGCGTTATCTGCCAGGCCAGCATTTCCTGTTTTTGCAATAGTGCAGTAGTTTTAAATCCGTACAGAATGGATTTTCCGTCATTGCCAAGACTGCGTGCGGCCAGCACTACACCATGACAAATCGCTGCAACTGGTTTTTGTGCAGAGAAATGTTCTGCAATCAATGCCTGCAATGGTTTTGATTCCAAATACGGCTTCATGCCTTGCGCATGTCCACCTGGCAGCAAGATGGCATCAACTGATTTTATATCGACGGCATCATAGGCAATCGGGGATAAAAATTCTGCCGATTGCTGCATTTCAGCATAGGCCGAGCGGCCATTTTTATCAGCAATAAAAAACGGCCTGAGTATGCCCAGGCCGTTGCCGTCCATCATTCGTTGATCTGCCTGCGCTGGTTTTGCATCCGGCGTGGCAAAGACGAATTCATGTCCGCGTTGCTTCAAGAATCGCCATGGCACTGCACTTTCGGTCGGATCGAAATCCCTGGACGGCAGTGGCATGAGGATTTTTGCCATCGCAAAGATTACTCGGTACGAGGACCTTTGCGATGCGCGCCCGGTTTGCCTGATTTGAATGGGCTATCACCGAACTCACGTTTTGGTTTGAAAGATTTTCCGCCGCCACCAGGACGTTCCGAACCGAAGGGCTTTTTACCGCCTGGTTTTTTGCCCGCGTTATCAGGTCTTTCACTGTCTTTGGTAATGCGCAATTGCTGGCCAGCGCACCAAACGGTTTTCAGATGGCCCAATACATCGCTCGGCATACCTTCGGGTAAGTCGATGATGGTGTGGTCTTCAAAAATTTCGATACGGCCAATATGTTTGGCGTCCAGACCGGCTTCATTGGCAATGGCGCCAACAATATTGCCCGGCTTCACGCCGTGGTCGTGGCCTACTTCAATACGATAAGTTTCTTTGCCGACATCGGCGTCGCGTGCGATGCGTTCTTTTTTCGGCATGGCAGGACGGTCGCTACGATCACGTTCAAAACGGTCGCTGCTCGGGCGTTTTTCTTCATGGGCATATCGATCGGCGCGTGAAGGACGATTGCTCGGTGACACTTCCGGTTTCGGTTCGCGTTTTTGTTTTTCCATAACTAATGGAACTTTACCGCGTGCCATTTTTGCCAGTGCGGCGGCAATTTCAATCGCGGGAATATTTTTCTCGCGTTCGAAATCTTCGACCACCGATTGGAACAAGCTCAAGCCACCGGCAGCAATGGTTTCTGCAATTTGGTCTTTGAATTTGGTAATGCGAACCGTGTTGATGTCTTCCAGTGTCGGCAATTCCATCGGCGTAATCGGTTGCTTGGTATGACGCTCGATATTGCGCAATAAACTTTGTTCACGCGGGGTGATAAAAATAATCGCATCACCACTACGTCCGGCGCGGCCGGTACGACCAATGCGGTGAACATAGCTTTCGGTGTCGTAAGGCACGTCAAAGTTGATCACGTGACTGACGCGTTCAACGTCCAGACCACGAGCAGCAACGTCGGTGGCGACCAGAATGTCGATCTTGCCGTCTTTCAGATTTTGAATGGTACGTTCGCGCTGGGCCTGTTGAATATCGCCATTGATAGCGGCAGCAGAGAAGCCACGCGCCAATAATTTTTCTGCGAGCTCTTCGGTACCCAGTTTCGTGCGGGCGAAAATAATCATGCCGTCAAAGGTTTCGGCTTCTAGAATGCGGGTGAGTGCATCGAGTTTGTGCAAACCGCTGACCATCCAGAAACGCTGACGAATATTGTCGGCAGTACGGGTTTTTGCCTCGACGGTAATTTCCGATGGGTTTTTCAAATAGGTTTGAGCAATGCGTTTGATCGCTGAAGGCATGGTTGCAGAGAAGAGTGCGGTTTGGCGAACAGCCGGCATTTTTTTCAAAATGCTTTCGACGTCATCAATAAAACCCATTCGCAACATTTCATCGGCTTCATCGAGCACCAATGTTTTGATGTTCGACAAATCCAGCGTGTTTTTATCCAGATGGTCGATCACGCGGCCGGGCGTACCGACAACAACATGCACACCACGACGCAGTGCTGACAATTGCGGACCATAACTTTGGCCGCCGTAAATCGGCAGCACATGGAAACCCGGCATATGGCTGGCGTATTTCTGGAACGCTTCGGCAACCTGGATCGCGAGTTCGCGGGTTGGTGCCAAAACCAAAGCCTGCGGTTTGGTTTGTTGAAGATTAATCTTGTTCAAGATCGGCAGGGCAAAGGCAGCGGTTTTACCGGTACCGGTTTGTGCCTGACCGATGATGTCGCAGCCTGCAAGAATTAACGGGATGCAGGCCGCTTGAATAGGGGAGGGTGATTCGTAACCGATATCTTTGAGAATCCGCATTAGCGGTTCGCTCAAATTAAGATCGGAAAATAAGGATATTGGCGCTTCAGACATGGTGTACTCACAGTTTCGTTCGAGTCGCCCAATGCGATAGAACGCGGTGCATAGTTTACTCTCTTATGGGTGGAG